>NZ_LBMX01000087.1:0-1889 GCF_001010885.1 Clostridium sp. C8
CTCTCTTGTAAATTCTTTTAATTTATTATGTATATCCTCTCTCATAATTGCACCTACCTCTTTGGTAATTCCCTACAATTATATATTGAAAAAAGATAACATAAAAAGTGCATAAATTCCTACATTTTGATGTTGGAACTTTTATGCACTTTCATATTAACATTTACACCTATGAAATTATTGGATGAAATAAGAGCATATAATGGAACCTTAGATTATGAAGGTCTGCATAAGCTGGTTTCTGATTTAAACAATAGAATTAATAGTACATGTCATACATCAACTGGTAAAATACCTATATTGCATTTAGAAAAAGAGAAAGATTCCTTATCTGAACTGCCTAAAGACCAGATAAGGAATCACTACAAAATAATCACCACAAATGTTAAAGTAAATAGCCAAAGCATGATTTCATATAAATCAAACCTGTATTCTGTACCACCAGAATACATAGGCAAAAAACTAAAACTTCAAGTTTATGATGATCAACTACATTTGTATTATAGCACAAATTTAGTTACTATTCATAGAATACAAAATCAGAAGTTAAATTATCATGCTGATCATTATACTGAAATCAGTGCTTTAACATTTAATAAAAATTCATATGAAATGATAGAAATAGCTAGAAATAATTTAAAAATGATAGGAGAACTATATCAAAATGAATAGTACATATACACAACTCATAAATAATTTAGAATATTTGAAGATGAAGCAAATGATTACTCATTTGGACGAAGTTATTGATTTTACAACAAAGAATAATCTGTCTTTTGTTGATGCTCTTATTAAGCTTACAGCTCATGAAATTGACTATAAAGAAGCAAACATGATTAAATCTATGGTTAAGGTTGGAGCGTTTCCACATCAAAAAGAAATTAAAGAATTTGACTTTAATTTTCAACCTGAAATTAATAAAGATCAAATATTAGATTTCTTGACACTACGATTTTTAGAATCTAAAGAAAATATTGTATTTTTAGGTTCTAGTGGAGTTGGTAAAACACATCTGGCGACTTCTATTGGAATCGCGGCTGCGAAGCGACGTTACAGCACTTATTTCATTAAGTGCAATGATTTATTGCAACAGCTAAAGCGAGCAAATCTAGAGAATAGATTAGATGCTAGACTTAAACACTTTAGCAAATATAAACTTCTTATTATTGATGAATTGGGATATTTACCCATAGATAAAGAAGATTCAAAATTATTTTTCCAATTAATCGATATGAGATATGAGAAGAAAAGTACCATATTAACTACCAACATAAATTTTAACTCTTGGGATGATATTTTTTATGATCCTGTTATAGCTAATGCTATTTTAGATAGAGTTTTGCACCATGCTCACGTCGTTACAATTAATGGAAAGTCATATAGATTAAAAGATCATTTTAGACAAGAAGAAGATTAAAAAACTACATTCTTAAATGATCAAAAAGTTACATTTCTAGCTTGACATTTATAGCTAATCATATTCTTGTACCTTCATTGACTTCTTGTTCAAAAACCCAATATTTTTGCAATACGCTCCTTTTTACCTTGCCTCTACATTCTGTGCAAGAATGTTTTGTTTTATTTCGCGAAGGCGGTAAATCTCATCAGCCACGTTGCAATAATCAAGGTCCTTTCCAATATTCTCTTACATTAATATATGCGATAATAAATGCCAGTCAATTGCTTAATTTTATTCATTAAATAACATTAGCACACCGACGTAATGTTCTGTCAGTGTGCTAATGCACCGTCTTTTTTACTCAATCATGATGCGTTTTGAAGTGTCGACCTGTTCCTTTTTCGGCACCTTAATCGTCAACACACCTTCTTCTAGTTTTGCCTGAATACTTTCTTCATTTGCATCTGCGAGTAAAATGCTTCGTGACATC
>NZ_LBMX01000088.1:0-1648 GCF_001010885.1 Clostridium sp. C8
GAAAGAAGACTTAAAGTTTTCTTTCAGAAATGGGGAAGAATTTATTTTCAATGTCGGCAGCTTAATATTATCAGCTTCTAGATTTAAATATTGGGCAGTTTGTCCAACTAAATCACAAGCATATTTATTTGATTTTTTAGCTAATGCATTAGAAGAATTAGGGGGGGTTCCTCAAGAAATACTTATAGATAATGCATCTACGATGATGGATAAAGCTAGAACTGAACGTTCTGCCGGGAAAGTCAATCCTAAATTTCAGCAGTTTGCTGATGACTTTGGATTTAAGATCGTCCCTTGCGTTAGAGCAAGGCCAAACACTAAGGCAAAGGTTGAAAACCCCATGAGAATTATAGATGAAATAATGAGTTATAATGGTCTACTTGATAATGAAGAACAGTTGTATAACAAAATGCAACAGATAACAAATGAAGCTAATTCAAGGATATGCCAGGCTACCGGAATACCACCAATTTTAGTATTTAAAAAAGAGAAAGAACATCTTTTACCACTACCCAATGATAAAATATGTTCTTACTACAAAAATACAACAATAAATGCGAAAGTCAATTCCAATTCACTATTTCGCTATAAGGGCAATTTATATTCTGTCCCTATTGATTTTATTGGTAAAAGTATTGTTGTTAAGGTTATTGATAATAACCTATATGTTTATTATGGCCCAAAATTGATAACTTTACATACAGTTTCTAACGAAAAAATAAATTATCATGATGGTCATCATTTAGCAATGATGGGATTAACCTTTAAGAATTCAGATCAAGAAGACGTTAAGAATTATGCAGCTAAACATTTAGAGGAGATGAAAAAATTTAATGAACAGTTATCAACAATTACAGGAGAACTTACGTGAGCTTAAATTAACACAAATGAGCCTTCAGATAGATGATTATATTAATAAAATAAATGATCATAAAACAAGTATTGTAGATGCTTTATGCGAATTAACTAGTAAAGAAGTTGAAGTTAAAAATTTTAATGCGGCACATGCTATGGTTAAAGTAGCTGGCTTTCCGCACCTGAAAGAATTAAAAGATTTTGACTTTGATTTTCAGCCTAAAATAAATAAGCAGCAATTTTTAGACTTTGAAAGTTTGAGGTTTTTAGAAAATAATAGTAGTATTATTTTAATAGGGAATAGCGGCGTGGGTAAAACCCACCTTGCGACCTCAATTGGAATTGCTGCTGCAAAGAAAAGAGTAAGTACTTATTTTATAAAATGCCAAGATTTAATAGAACAATTAAAAAAGGCTTATTTAGAGAATAAACTTGATGATAGGATAAAGCATTTTAGCAAATATAAACTTCTTATAATTGATGAAATTGGCTATTTACCTATTGGTGAGCAAGAAGCAAAAATGTTTTTTCAGCTTATAGATAGGCGTTATGAAAAGAAAAGTACAATAGTTACTAGTAATATAAATTTGTCCGACTGGAATCAAATATTTGTGGATAATATGTTAGCTAGCGCTATTTTAGATAGACTTGTCCATCATTCTACTATTGTTAATATTCTAGGAAACTCTTATAGAACGGCTACTGCACTATCCAAAATGGCAGATAAAAACAACTGAACAATTGTACATAAAAATATTGGCACAATTGTTCAAAATAATCTTGACATTAATAT
>NZ_LBMX01000089.1:0-59667 GCF_001010885.1 Clostridium sp. C8
GCTATTTTCTGAACCGCTTACAAATTAATAAATGAAATCAATGAATATATTTGGTTTTATAATAATGAGCGAATACTACTAAAATACGGCATGAGTCCTATTCAATATAAGTCTCATGCCGCATAAAGAGTCTTTTTTCTATTGTCTACTTGACAGGGTCAAGTTTACGTAGGAGTTTTTTCTATATTTCTATTATCAATTATTAATTAATAATTTAACAGTCCCTATGTATTATTTAAGTGATCTTATTCTATCTGCTCCACTTACAATACTTGTTATTCTAACTCCAAAGTTTTCGTCAACAACTACAACTTCTCCATAGGCTATTTTTTTACCATTTATCAGAATTTCTACTGGTTCTTCTGCAAGCTTATCTAATTCTATTAGAGATCCTGTGCTTAAATTTAATATATCTTTAATACTTTTTTTAGTTCTTCCTAAAATTACAGAAACCTCCAATGGAACATCAAGTATTAAATCTATATTTTTATGTGATTCTCCAATAATACCTTGTGATAAAGGTTCAAAGCTAGCTCCATGTACTTCTATAGGTTTTTCTTCTACTTTTTTTGTTTCTACAGTACTTATAGGTTTTTCTTCTATTTTATACTCTCTATCATATGCCGCTTCTTGAATTATCTCTTTATCAACTTCTTTTTCTTCACCCATCATTATAGTTACAATCTTCTTTGCTGTATCTATAGGTAGTATTTGCATCATATTGGATTGAAGTAATCCTTCTATAGTCAAATCAAAACGAACTTCAACTATTGCTTCATCCTCCGGAATATTTTCTGATACTTTTTCATTAATATCTCTCCATATTGTTGACTTCGGAGGTGATATATTTACTTCTCTTGCAAACATGGTTGCCATAGATGTTGCTGCTGATCCTATCATTTGATTCATAGCTTCTTGAACTGCACTTACTTCTATCTCTGAAAGCTCTGTAGTATTGACTTGACCATCTCCACCCATCATAAGATTAGCAATTACTGCTGCATCTGTTGTTTGCATTATTAATATATTTCTTCCGGTTATTCCAGATACATATTCAACATCTAAAATTATATTAGGATACTCAAAATTATTTTTTATTTCTCTTAAGGTTGTTACCTTAACCTTAGGAGTTGTTATATTAACTTGCTTATTTATAAGTTGATAAAGAGCTGTTGATGCTGATCCCATAGAAATATTTCCTATTTCTCCAAGCAGATCTTTCTCTATATCTGATATTAGCTCTGGCTCTTGAGTTTCCATACTGCCATTTAACAATGAGTCTATTTCTTCTTGAGATAAAAACCCATTACTCATTCTCAATCACATCCTTATCTATAATATCTAAAAGCTCTATCCCTATATTTTTTCCTATAGTCCCAGGCTTTGCTATAAAACATTCTTCATCTTCTACAAAAACTCTTACAGGATCACTGTATTGAGAATTTAATACTAAAACATCTCCCTTAACTAACTTTAAAAAATCGTCTATGGTTATATTGGTTTTACCTAGTTGAACATGCATATTTACCTCTACAGGCTCCATGCCTTTCTTAAGCTTTTCTCTTGACTCATCTTGAAGTTCTGATTCATCTGTTTTGAACCAATATTGAACAACAAGTTTATCTAATACTTTTTCCACACTTAAATATGGAATACATAAATTCATATATGTCGTACTTTTCCCTAGTTCAACTGAAAAACTAAGTAGGGCAACAGGTTCATTAGGTGCCAACGTTTGATTGGCTGATGCATTAGTTTCAAGCCCTTCAAATTCTGGTTTCACCTCTAAAATACCATCCCAAGCTAAAATTAAGGACTTTATCATTTCGGAAGTAATATTTGATAAAATATTTTTATCTATTTCAGAAAATTCTTTTGCCCTTTCTTCTCTATCACCTGTTCCTCCTAAAAGTATATCTAATATTTGAAATGAAAATTGTGGATTCATTTCTAGTAATATATTTCCTTGAAGTGGCGGCATTTTAAAAATAGTCAGTATAGTGGGATTAGGAATAGAGTGAACAAACTCTTCATAGGTTATCTGCTCTACACTTTGAATATCTACTCTAACATGTTTTCTAAGCTGTCCTGAAAGGTAATTGCTTATTATTCTTGCAAAAGCATCGTGAACCATTTCTAAAGTCCTTATATGGTCTTTTGAGAACTTTTGAGGACTTCTAAAATCATATTTCTTTATTTTGTGTTTTTCTTCTTTTTCTTTTAGCTGTTCTGGTTCAACATCTCCTGTAGATAAGGCAGAAAGAAGAGCATCTATTTCGCTTTGACTTAAAACCTCTGCCATTTTTCTCCCTCATTTCTTAGTGGTTTAATATTTTTTCTATATCTATTACTGTTAGTAATCTACCTTCTAAGTCAATTACTCCCTTTATATATCCTTCAGTATTATGAGTTTCTAGCTTTTGCAATTTATATTCATCTATATCTATGACTTCTTCAACTTCATCTACTGATATGCCTATTTCCTCTTCATCAACCTTTAATATTATTATATTATTTTGTTCTTTCTCAGATTTTATATTTAGTAATAAATTAACATCAACTAAGGATTTTATACTTCCTCTGAGATTTATCAACCCTTTTATATACTCTGGAGATTTAGGCACCTTTGTTATAGTCATCATATCATTTATGCTTAGTATTTTGTCTGTTTCTACTGCAAAATGCTCTTCCCCTAATTTAAATATTACAAATTGCATTTAACTTGCCTCCTAAATAGTTTTTAACCAACTACCTTTCTTATTGCTTCTAACACCCTATCCGCTTGGAATGGTTTTACAATAAAATCTTTTGCACCTGATTTAATTGCATCCATAACCATTGATTGTTGTCCCATAGCAGAACACATTATAATCTTTGCAGCTGAATCAAATTTTCTAATTTCCTTTACTGCTTCTATTCCATCCATATCTGGCATAGTTATATCCATTGTTACAACGTCTGGATTTTCTTTTTTATATAAATTTACCGCTTCTATTCCATTGCAAGCTTCTCCTACAACTTCGAAACCATTTTTTTGTAATATATCCTTTATCATCATTCTCATAAAAGCTGCATCATCTACTATTAAAACTTTTGTCATTTTAATCCCTCCAAATTATCTTATTCCTAGTGATTCTAAAATTTTTTCTAATGATCCTGGAGCAGGTACAAAATAGAAATGTCCTTCTATTTTGTGGCTTCCTTCTCCTATAAATAATGTTTCTATATCTAAAACATACTCTTGGTGCTGACCTGTTTCAACAAAAGTTGAAACAAGTATTGCACTTAGCATGTCATTAGCTACCGCAGGTACTGAAGCTGTTGCCTTTAATCCTGTAAAATTTGCGATTGCATTCATAAAAGATGAGGATATTATATTACCTATCTCACCTATAACTGATATCCCCATTTCTGTTAATGTTTCTTCATCATTAGAAATCATTTTTGATATCATGTTTAAAGCTACATCTTTTTCAAACACATAAAGAATACTTCCTGGAATATCATCAAGCACTTTTACTAATACAGCTACAACTTCATTTTCTTTATAACTATTAAATAATTCGTCAAACTCTATCAAGTTTGTACTTGGAACTGACATATCTATTTTGGTTCCAAGCAACATTGATAAAGCTGTTGCTGAATTTCCAGCTCCTATGTTAGAAACTTCCCTTAAAGCATCTAATTGAAAGGTTGTTAAATTTTTGTATTCCATAAAAATCCTCCTCTCTAAATCAATGCTGCCACATCAAGAATCAATGTTACTAAACCATTTCCAAGTATTGTAGCTCCTATATATTCCTTTAGTGATCTTAAAGTTTTTCCTAAAGGCTTTATTACTATTTCTTGCTGACCAAATAATGAGTCAACTAGTAATCCAACGGTTTTTTCTCCTATCTTAACTATAATTATGAATTTCTTCTTACTCTCTGTAGTTTCAATTCCAAGTCTTTCATTTAATCTTATTAGAGGTATAATGTTATCACGATAAACTATTACTTCTTCTCCATTAGTCTTTTTGATATTTTCTTCTTTATAATCTATAACTCTATCTATAAATCCTAAAGATATTGCTAAAGTTTCATTTCCTACTTTAACTAAAAGAGCTTGAATTATTTGAAGAGTTAAAGGTAATTTTATAATAAAACTTGATCCTTTTCCTTCTTCACTTATAACATCTACAGTTCCTCCTAAGGAAGAAATTTTAGTTTTAACAACATCCATTCCTACCCCACGTCCTGATATGTCTGTAACCACTGTATTAGTACTAAAGCCTTGTGCAAATATTAAGTTTCTAATATCATTATCACTAAGTCCATCAGTATTTATACCAACTTTTTCAGCTTTAGCTTTCACCTTTTCAAGATTTATTCCAGCTCCATCATCACTTACCTTTATTAACGCCTTAGTTCCTTCTTGATAAGCTACTAATTTTATTGTTCCAACGGGGTCCTTTCCTTTTGCAATTCTTTCTTCTTTACTTTCTATTCCATGATCTGCTGCATTTCTTAAAAGATGTATTAATGGCTCTCCTATTTCGTCTATAACAGTTCTATCTAATTCTGTTTCAGCACCTTCTATAACAAAATTTATCTCTTTTTTAAGTTCTACTGATAAATCTCTTATCATTCTAGGGAACCTATTAAATACAACTTCTAAAGGAAGCATTCTTATCTTCATTACCAAGTCTTGTAAGTCAGATGTAGTTCTTTCAACTTGCTCTAAAGTTTCTATAAGTTCTTGTGATTTATCATTAATTACAATTTGTTCTAATCTTGTTCTGTATATAACAAGTTCTGAAACCATGTTCATAAGCTTATCAATTCTTTGCAAATCAACCCTAACTGATTGGTGAGCTTTTTTATTATTTTCTCTCTTCTTTTCTTGTTTTTCAACTTTATTTTTTACTAAATCTTCTTTTATATGAATTTTTTCTAATTCACTTACTATTTCATTATTAGCGATATTTTTTTCTGTTATAAAAGCATCATCTAAAACCACATATGAAGTTTCCACACTTCTGATCTCTGAAATATTCATAACTAAGTCTTCTATTTCTTCCTTAGACTTAGATGTTATCAAAACAAAAAATAATTCTGTATCAAATTGTTCATTTTCTATATCTTCTGTTGATGGAAAAGATTTTAATATCTCTCCTTGAGTTTCAAGTTCCTGAACTATTAAAAATGCTCTTGCTGATTTTAATAAAGTATCTTCTCTTAATATTATTTCTATATTAACTCCATTAAAGCCATTTTCACTTGCTTGCTTCATTACTGATAAATCATATTGATTTAATTCAATTTTTGTAGAATTATTAATATTTTCTTTGTTTATTTCTTCTTCTTCTTCTTCTTCTTTTTCTTCTATCTTATTATTAACTACATTTTCTAGATCTTCTATAATATTTTTTATTTCTACATCTTCATCGTTACCATCTTCTATATTGCTAACCATTTTTTCTAAAGTATCTAAACAATCAAATAGTACTGTAACTACATTTCTAGTAACGCTTAATTTTCCTTCTCTAAACCTTGATAAAATATCTTCCATCTTATGAGTTAATTCAGCTATATTACTATAACCCATTGTAGCCGCCATTCCTTTTATAGTATGAGCTACTCTAAATATTTCATTCACCTTATCTATATTATTTGGATTTTGTTCTAAATCTAATAGCGCTTCATTTAAATTTTGTAAATTATCCATTGATTCTTCTAAAAACATTCCCATGTATTGAGATACGTCCATTTTATTTCACCCCTTTATACTTTCTTATAAATAAAAGTAGATACTTTTTCCAAGCCATACTCTTTATAATTATAAATACTTTCTGTAGCTCCTACAAATAATAATCCACCTTTTTTTAAGGAATCTGCAAATCTTTTGAAAATATCTTTTTTTACTTCATTTTTAAAATATATTATTACATTTCTACATACTATCAAATCAAAATCTTTATCATAATAATCTAAAATCAAATCGTGCTTTTTGTAGGTAACCATTGATTTTATTTTATTTTCTATTATGTACTTATCTTTTACTACTTTAAAATATTTTCTTTTATATTCTTCATTTATGTTTTTCATTTCAGCTTGTGTATACTCTCCAAGCCTTGCTCTCTTTAGTATAGTATCGTCTATATCTGTTGCAATTATGTTATTTCTACCATTTGAATTTATTTCACTTAACATCATGGCAATACTATAAGGTTCACAACCTATTGAACACGCTGCACTCCAAACTTTCAATCTATTATTAGCTAAAATATAATTTTTCAAAGTATTTTCTAATTCACTAAATAGTTCTGGATTCCTAAAAAATTCTGTAACATTAATGGTTATAAAATCTAGGAATCTTTGCCTTTCATCTTTATCTGATAATAAAAGTTTTTTATAATTTTCTAAGGAATCTACTCCTATTCTCGACATTAAGCTTCCAATTCTTCTATTCAATTGTTCTGGCTTATATGCATTTAAATTAATATTGAACTCTTTATATATCCAATTGTGAAACTCTGTAAAGTCCATATATCCTCCTAAGTCGCATTAACTAAGCTTTTTATTTTTGCTGTAATATTATTCAATGAAAGTACATAATCTACACATCCAGTTTCATATGTAACCTTTGGCATTCCATAAATTATAGAGCTACTTTCATCCTGTGATATAGTTATTCCTTTGTTCATTTTTACAACTACAGTTCCTTCTGCACCATCTTTTCCCATGCCAGTAAGCACAACAGATATAATTCTATTTCCATATATACTAGATGCTGATATAAACAATTTATCTACAGCAGGTCTTACCCCCCAAATTGGTGGCTCTTGATTAAGCCTTATAATGCCACCTCTTTCTACTATCATGTGATAACCGCCTGGCGCAATATATATTTTGTTTTTTTCTATTTTTATACCATTACTAGCTTCTAAAACATTCAACTGACATTTTTTATTTAATCTTTCTGCAAAGGCTCTTGTAAAACCACTTGGCATATGTTGAACTACTAAAACTGATATATTCAAGTCTGTAGTTAATCCTGAAATAACTTTTTCAATTGCATTTGGTCCACCTGTTGATGCTCCTATTAAAATTATATCTCGTCTATTCTTCAAGTCATTATGTACCAAAATAGTGCATCCACCTCCTATAGCCTTTTTAGTCCACTTCCTATACTTTTAATTGTTACTGCACCATCTTCGCTTTCTAAAATCATAGTCCTTCCTTTGTTCCCACCTGTATCTTCAGCTATTATCGGGATAGATAGTTTATTTAGCATTTCTACAACTGCAAGACTATTTCTTTTACCTACATCACTTATTATTTTCTTATCTGGAAAATTAAACATAGATGCTCCACCTGCTATTTTGCATATAATATTATTTTTTCTACATCCAAGAGATATCATTTCTGATAATAATTTTTCAATTCCTAAATCTGCATATTTAAATGGATTTACTATATTTTTAAACTGTGTGCTATCTGGTAACATTATATGAACTAGTCCTGCTATTTTTTTTTCTTTATCATATAATGCTATACCAACACAAGATCCAAGTCCCAAAGTTATTAGCCTGTCTGGGGTAGATACAACTGCAGCATCAGCTATTCCAACTCTAACCTCTTTTTTATCTTCCAAATTTGTCACCCCTGAAAAATAATCTCTTCTTCTTCTATCGTTAATATTTTTTCTAAGTCTAACATAATAATTATATTATTATGTTTTTTTACTAACCCCTTTATATATCTTTTTGATATTAAGGTTGAAAGACTCTCTGGATTATTTATTTCTTCTTCTAATATACTTTGAACTTCACTAACACTATCCACGCATATTCCAAATTTTCCTACATTTCTTTTTACCACTATAATCTTCTTGTCTATACTATTTTCTATTTTTAATTTAAATTTGTTAACAAGATTTATAATAGGTAAAACTCCATTTTCATAGTTGATTACACCATCTAAAAAGCTTGGTGAATCTGGCAATGCAGTAGGCTCTTCATAGCCTAAAATTCTTTCTACTTCCATTATGTCTGTAGCATAAAATTCATTACCTAATTTAAAGACTAATATTTTTATCTCCTTCATTCTCTTTCCTCCTATAGAAGTAATTTTTCTACGTTTAAACTTCCATCTTTTTCTATGTAAGCATGTACATTTTTTGATGGTTTTTCTAGAATATATTTTTTATTTCCTATAATAAAAATAGTGTTATGATACGCAATATCTACATTTATCTCTCCATCCTTCTCAACTTCCAAGCTTGTAACTACCCCTGATTCACTTCCTATAATAGAAGCTTTAATTAGCTTGCCTGCTTTTAAGTGACCACCCCTACACACTGAATTTCCTTTTAAAAAATTAATATTACAAGATGCATATAGTTTACTAGTAAATAGCCCTTTTCCTGTTATATTTATATTTCCCATAACATTTATTTGAGATTCTTGAGCATATTCTATTATTAAGTCTGAAGCTATTACAACCTCTTTCTCAAGATCCTCTATTTCCTTATCTAATTCAAACATTATTTCATCTAATTCGTTTATATTTTTTATATTACTAGGAGCTGCTCCTATGAGCTTTTCTTTTACTAACTTAACAACTCGTGAATTATGACAATCATCTTGCATTGTATGTGAAATAATCTTAATGCAAACTTTTGGGATATTCTTATATTTTGTTTCTATTAATGACTTAATTATCATTCCATATGTTACATTATTTTGAACAAAATTATGATCTTTAAGATATACTATATTGTTTATTAATGATTTTAAATAATCTTTTAATTCCCTTAATTCCTTAATTCGTTTTTCTTTAATTAAGTCTTTACCTCCTATATCAATAATAGAACTAACTATATTCCCTTTAATTTCAGATGTGTCTTTTGCTTCAATAAATCCGCTAAATACTCCATTTTTTATAAGAACACTTCCTTCAGAATATACACTCATTCCTTCTGTTACTTTACCATTTATTTGAACATTAGCAGGAAATTTAATATTACCTGTAGAAATTGTAACATCTTTATTTAATACATACATTGGTTCAACCCATACTTTTCCTTTATCAAAGCATGGTTTTCCATCTATAGTTGAAATTATTAAATTATCTTTTAACTTAGAGCCTTGTCCTGCTGAAAAAACAATTTTTTTCTTTTCTTTTCCTGGTATCTTTTCTGAAAAAACATTTCTTCCATCAACACCATTTTCTCCTTTTATAATTTCGGCTAAAACTTCACCAGCTTTAACACTTACTATAAAATTAAAATCTCTATAATCAACTTTTTCTACATCGTCATCTATTTTTATTTTATTACTAGAGTTAAAAAATATTTTTATACTATCTTCAATTGGTTCTTTAGCCTTTATCCCTCTAGCTATTATCTTTCGGTAAACATTTCCACTACTTGCTATATACTTTATAGCATCATTATCAATTCCATAAGATATTCTAACCTTTTTTAACTCATTATTTAGCTCACTTTCGTTTATTATTGGAGGTTCAGCTTCTTCTTTAGCTTCTATATCTAAAATTAAGTTACTACTTGCCTCTATATCTTTTAAATAATATACGATTTCTTTTTTATATGTTATCGAAATATAAGCTTCTGTTTTATCTTCATTCAAACTTATATCTATAATTCTTTGTCCTTGCTCTCTAAACTCCTTAAATTCTATGTAGTCATCTTCACTTATGCTATGGGGTTTATTTATTCTTTTTTCATTTATATATAATTCTCCTCGTGAAGGTGGAGAAATAATTGCAAGCTTACCATTATTTTCTGGATTTTTTACTATTATCTCCCTATTTTTAACATAAACACTTCCATCTATAGCACTAATACTATTATGATTTTCCCCCATATTATCATACACCTTCCAAATTTTATATTATTAATCCAATAATTTAATAATACCATAATTTAAAATATATTTGAATAGTATTTAATTTTATTTGAAAACAACAATATTTTATTGTTTCTTTATCTAAATTTATTTATATATATAATTATTTCTTCATTAAATCCCTTAATTAACTTCTGCATTATATCATTATTTACATCTAAAGTTATATTATCAACTTTAGCTATAGGCAATATTTTAGGAGATGTTCCCGATATGAACATAGCATCTAAATTATCTACTTCTTTAAAATTTATCTTTTTTTCTTCAAATCCTATTCCTAAGCTTTTAGCTAATGATATGATTCTCCCTCTTGTGACTCCTGGCAAAACATCTTCTAAAGGTGAAGTATATAATACTCCATTTTCTATCATAAATATATTTGATTTGCTTCCTTCTGTTATAAATCCATTAGAATTAACTAGTATTGCTTCAAAAGCATTAGCTTTTATTATTTCATTATTTACTTTTTCTCTAAAATTACTATCAACTACTTTAGCATTAGGATTTTTTCTTTCTCCGTGATAAAGTATAGTATTTACTCCGCTTTTATAAAGATCATCACTAGGATAACTATGCTTTATACTAAATACTTTCATAGTATCGGTTTTTATATCGAAAGTTAATTTAATATTTCCAAAATCTATATTATTACCTTCAATAAGACTAATTAAATAGTCTTTAATTTTATCGTATTTATAAGAAAAATTCTTATCCATTAGCCTAAAAGAAGATTCTAATCTTTTTATATGATCCTCATAAAACAATGGAACTCTATCTATTACTCTTATAACCTCATATATAATTCTATCTCTTTCTACTGAATCTGTAGTATAATTTTTTATACTTTCCAAATGTCCATCTTCTAAATAATAATCTAAAATAGCTTCCATCAAGTCTTCCTCCTCATTATTTCCATCTTAATACTTCAAAAGTATTTTTCTTTCTAAAATTTATTAAATATGCATTACCAACTAGATCTAATAATGGTTTATCAGATAAGGAATCAGAAAACATATAAGAATTTTTATAATCAACTTCTATATTTTCTTTTTCTAAAACTTCTTTTAATCTTTTAACTTTTTCTTCTCCTTTACAATTCTCACCTTGCATTTTTCTTATAAACTTTCCACTTTCTAAAGTAAATCTTGTTCCTATTATCATATCTACTTCCTTTATCGCATAAAACTCCCTTAAATAGAATTCAGGAGATGCAGATATTAAATACACCTTATAACCTTTACTTTTTAAATTTTTCATCATTTTTATAGCATCTTCATATAAATTTTTTTCTAAAACATCTTTATAAAAATTCTTCACTAGTAGAGCTAAATCTTTTTCTTCTATTCCTTCTATAAATTTAAGAAAACTTTCTTTCACTCTCTTTTCATCATATATGTTTATTGAATACATAAAACCACTATATAATGCTCTTGGAAGAAATCTAATATTTTTTATATCTTTCATAATAACGTATTTAAATAATTGCATTAAGGTTTCTTTTTTTGTTATAGTATAATCCACATCGAATATTGCCAATTTTTCCATTATAATTCCTCCTAAAATGCTTCATTATTAATTATATACTATAAATCCTTATATTTAAACAAATTCATAATTGATTTGACTTAAAAGCTATAAATAATATTATTTCAACTAAAAAATTAAGGCACCTATTTTTTTAAGTGCCTTAATCTTTCTATTTTAATTTTTTTAAATATCTTTCCAGCCTATTTAATCCTTCTTCAATTATTTCCATAGACGTAGCATAAGACAATCTTATATAATTATCTAGACCGAAAGCAACTCCTGGTATTACTGCTACCTTTTCTTCTTCTAAGATACTTTTTGAAAAATCCAAAGATGATTTTATCTTTTCATTATTAATTGATTTATTATAATATTTATCAATGCAAATCATTATATAAAAAGCCCCTTTAGGCTCTATTATTGATAAATCATTAATTTGCTTAAGCCTATTAATCATATAATTTCTTCTTTTTTCAAATTCCTTTATCATTATATTTATGCTTTCTTTTGGCCCACTTAATGCTTCGATTGCGGCATATTGAGATATTGAATTTATATTTGATGTAACATGACTTTGCACACTACTCATTAATTTTGCTATTTCTTTATTGCAAGCCGAATATCCAATTCTCCATCCAGTCATAGCATACGCTTTTGATAAACCATTAATTACTATTGTTCTATTATAGGCATCCTCTGATATTGATGCAATACTTATGTGTTTTTCATTATCATATATTAATTTTTCATATATCTCATCAGAAATTATTATTAAATTATTTTCTTTTGCAAATTCTGCTATTTCAAATAATTCTTCTTTGGTATAAATACTTCCAGTTGGATTATTTGGGCTATTTATTACTATGGCCTTAGTATTCCTTGTAATTGAAGATCTCAATTCGTTAATTGTATACTTATAATCATTTTCTTTAATGGTTTTAAGAATCACAGGTACTCCATCAGATAATTTGATTAGTTCTGGATAACTTACCCAATAAGGAGTTGCTATTATAACTTCATCACCTTTATTTAATATTGCCGTAAATGCATTTGCTAAAGATTGTTTAGCTCCAGTTGATACTACTATTTGATTTGGTTCATAATTTAAATCATTGTCTTTATTTAACTTTTTACATATAGCTTTTCTTAAATCTAAAATTCCACTTGTTGGAGTATATTTAGTTTTTCCATCCTTCATTGCTTTTATAGCTGCTTCTATAATATTTTCTGGAGTGTTAAAATCTGGTTCTCCTGCTCCAAAACTTACTACATCAACCCCTAATTCTTTCAACTCTTTTGCCTTTGCTGTAATTTCCAATGTTATAGATGGATTTATTTCTTTAGCCTTGTTAGATAAATTCATTACTCTTCCCCCAATTATCTTCTATAATTTATTAATTTATTTAGCAAATCTTTATCTATTCCATAGCTTCCTATGAAATTTTCGTTGTGGCAGTCTTTTCCATGATAATCACTACCTCCTGTTATTAATAATTTATATTTCTTACATAAATTATAAAAATCATTTGATTGTTCTCTCGAATGACTTGGATGATATACTTCAATACCTTTTAATCCATAGAATTTCAAATCTTTAATTATACTTTCTACAGCTATTTTTTTATAAATTTGTCCTGGATGAGCCAATACTGATATCCCACCTGAGTTATTTATTATTTTTATAGCCTCTTTATAACTTAACTTACATCCTTTTACATAAGCAGGTTTTCCCTTTACCAAAAAACTAGAAAATGCACTTTTATAATTATCAAAGTATCCTTTCTTAACCATAGCATTGGCAACATGCCCTCTTCCTATGGTAGATTTTATATCAACTGCTAAATCCTCTAAAGTAATATGGATGTTATTTTTTTTCAATTTAAAAAGTATTTCCTCAACTCTTTCTATTCTAGATTTATTTAGCTGTTCTACGGTTTTTATTAAGTCTATATCATTTATATTAATAAAATATCCTAATACATGAATTTCTAGATCCTCATATTCAGTACTTAGCTCTATTCCAGGTATTATATTTATATCTTCATATTCATTATTAATAACATATTGGGAAGATATTGAATCATGATCTGTTATAGATATAATTTTCACTCCCGCTTTTTGAGCTAAATTTATAATTTGTTCCGGTGCCAAGTTACCGTCTGAATAATTTGAATGAATATGTAAATCTGCATAGTTCATTTTAACACCTTATTTCTTAAGTAATATATTAAAAATATATCATTATTAATATAAAATGACAAATAAAAAAAGTGCCTAAAAGGCACTTTTATGATTATTCAGCTAAATCTTCACTGTAGAATTTTGATACTCTATCAAATTCTTCTTCTTCTGGAATTATTAATTCTCCATCTTCATTTGATCTAAATAAGTATACTGAATCTTCATTAGGATCTTGAGCTAAAATATATTCATTTTCTTCAAATTCAAAAGCGTCTATAATTTGACATGATACAACATTTCCATTCTCGTCTTCTAAATCTACAACAAAATGTTCATGATGATCTTCTCCACATCCGCATTCTTCGTCATGATGGTGTTCATGATCATGGCCACATCCACATTCTTTTTCTTCATCATGGCATCCACATTTATTTTCATTATCCATTCTAATAATCCTCCTTCATAGATATGATTCTATTTAATTCTACCCTTAATTAGCAAAAATTAAAAGTAAAATATTAAAATATTTTATGTTTCGCTAATTATTAATAAAAAAGTAAAAATAAGGACCTGCCAAAAGGCAGTTCCTTATTATAAATATTATTGTTGTTGTGCTAATCTCTTATAGTTTGCTAATCTTTCCATAGCATCTTTTTCTGTCTTTTCAAATAAAGCATCAGCAGCTTCTGGGAATGCTTTTGCAAGTGATGCATATCTTACTTCACCCATTAAGAATTCTCTAAAATCAGATTTTGGTTCCTTAGAATCTAATGAGAATGGATTCTTAGTTCCAACTAAAGTTGGGTTATATCTGTATAATCCCCAATATCCACATTCAACAGCTTTTTTAGCTTCATCTTGGCTATTAGACATACCATTCTTAATACCATGGCTTATACATGGAGCATAAGCAATTATTAATGATGGACCATCATAAGCTTCTGCTTCTGCAATTGCTTTAAGAGTTTGGTTCTTGTCAGCACCCATAGAAATTTGAGCTACATATACATATCCATATGTCATAGCCATCATTCCTAAATCTTTCTTCTTAGTTCTCTTTCCTGCTGCAGCAAACTTAGCTATTGCAGCTGTTGGAGTTGATTTAGATGATTGACCACCAGTATTTGAGTAAATTTCTGTATCAAATACAAGAACATTTACGTCTTCTCCTGAAGCAAGAACATGGTCTAATCCACCGTATCCGATGTCATATGCCCATCCGTCTCCTCCAAATATCCATTGAGATCTCTTAACTAGGAATTCTTGATCCTTTAAGATTTCTCTTGCATAATCAGCATCAACTTGTGTTAATGTAGCAATAACTCTATCAGCTCTTAATCTAGTACCTTCTCCACTGTTCATATGATCTAACCAGTCTTGAAGTACTGCTTTAACATCTTCTGAAGTTTCAACTTCTAAAGCTTTAGTCATATTGTCAGCTATTCTTTCTCTTATAGCCTTAACTCCTAAGAACATACCTAATCCAAATTCAGCATTATCTTCAAATAATGAGTTAGCCCAAGCTGGACCATGTCCTTGATTATTTACAGTATATGGAGTTGCTGGAACTGATCCACCCCAAATTGATGAACATCCTGTAGCATTAGCTATCATCATTCTATCTCCAAATAATTGAGTTACAAGTTTAGCATATGGAGTTTCTCCACATCCTGCACAAGCTCCTGAGAACTCAAATAATGGTTGCTCAAATTGGCTTCCTTTAACTGTATTTTTATTCATTGGATTCTTCTTAAGTGAAACTTCTTTAACTGCATATTCCCAAGCTTCAATTTGTTCTTCTTGAGTATCCATTGGTTTCATTATTAATGCTTTACCAGGTGCTGGACAAACTTGAGCACAGTTTCCACATCCTGTACAATCTAATGGAGTTACTCCAATTGTGTAGAATGTTGGTTCTTCTGTCTTCAATGCCTTTGCAGGAACAATTTTCATTGATTCTGGTGCATTTTCTTTTTCATTTTCATTTAATAAGAATGGTCTTATAACAGCATGTGGACATACATATGCACATTGATTACATTGAATACATTTGTCTTGTTGCCATTCTGGAACATTTATAGCTATACCTCTTTTTTCATATGCAGCAGTACCTGGCATAAATGTACCATCAGCTAATTCTGATAATTGTGAAACTGTTAGGTCAAATCCCTTTTGTGCATTTATTGGTTCAACTATATTTTTGATGAAATCTGGTACATCTTTTCTTTCTTCCTTAACTTCATCAGCAACATCTTTCCAATCAGCAGGAACTTCTATCTTAACTATAGACTCAACACCTTTATCTATAGCAGCATAGTTCATATTAACAACTTTCTCACCTTTTTTACCGTATGACTTAACAACAGCATCTTTTAAGTATTTAACAGCATCTTCAACTGGAATGATATTAGCAATTTTAAAGAATGCAGCTTGCATTATCATATTGATTCTTCCACCAAGCCCAATTTCTTGTGCTATCTTAACAGCATTTAAAGTATAGAAATCAATATTGTTTTCTGCTATAAATCTCTTCATTGAAGCTGGTAACTTTTCATTAACTTCTTCTGGAGTCCAAATTGTATTTAATAAGAACTTACCATTCTTCTTTAATCCTTCTAATACATCATATTTATAAACATAAGCTTGATTATGACATGCTACGAAATCAGCTTTATCAATTAAATATGGTGACTTAATTTGCTTCTTACCAAATCTTAAATGTGATACTGTTATACCACCAGATTTCTTAGAATCATATGAGAAGTATCCTTGAGCATACATGTCTGTATGGTCACCGATGATTTTTATAGCACTCTTATTAGCACCAACTGTACCATCTGATCCTAATCCCCAGAACTTACATGCTTTAGTTCCTTCTGGAGTAGCGTCGATATCTTCTTCTATATTTAATGATGTATTAGTTACATCATCAACTATTCCTATTGTAAATCCATTCTTTGGATTTTCATTAGTTAAGTTTGCGTATACTGCAGCTATATGTGATGGGTTTGGATCCTTAGAACCTAATCCATATCTACCTCCAACTATAACTGGGGCATTTTCTCTACCATAGAATGCACTCTTAACATCTAGGTATAAAGGTTCTCCAATTGATCCTGGTTCCTTTGTTCTATCTAAAACAGCTATAGATTTTACTGTAGCTGGTATTGCTTTTAATAATTTTTCTCCAGAGAATGGTCTATAAAGTCTTACTTTAACTACCCCAACTTTTTCTCCCTTTGCACTTAAATAATCAATAGTTTCTTCAACAACATCAGTTGATGATCCCATTGTTATTATTACTCTATCAGCATCTGGAGCTCCATAGTAATCGAAACAATGATATTCTCTTCCTGTTAACTTAGTTATTTCAGCCATATAGCTTTCAACAACTTCTGGAATATCTTCGTAGAATCTGTTTACTGATTCTCTAGTTTGGAAATATATATCAGGGTTTTGTGCTGTACCTCTAGTTACTGGATGATTTGGATTTAACGCTCTCTTTCTGAAGGCATCTAAAGCATCGTAATCAACTAATTTAGCTAATTCATCATATTCCAAAACTTCTATTTTTTGGATTTCATGTGAAGTTCTGAATCCATCAAAGAAGTTCATAAATGGAATTCTTGTCTTAATTGCTGTTAAATGAGCTACTGGAGATAAATCCATAACTTCTTGAACTGATCCTTCTGCAAGCATTGCAAAACCAGTTTGTCTTGCAGCCATAACATCTTGATGATCTCCAAATATACTTAATGAAGATGTTGCTAAAGCTCTAGCTGATACGTGGAATACTGTTGGAAGCATTTCCCCAGCAATCTTGTACATATTTGGGATCATTAATAATAAACCTTGAGATGCAGTATATGTTGTTGTTAATGCACCTGCTTGTAAAGATCCATGAACAGCACCAGCTGCTCCTGCTTCTGATTGCATTTCCATAACCTTAACAGGTTGACCAAATATGTTTTTTCTTCCTTGTGCTACCCATTCATCAACATGTTCAGCCATTGGTGATGATGGAGTGATTGGGAATATAGCAGCTACTTCTGTGAAAGCATATGATATATGAGCCGCAGCCGTATTACCATCCATAGTTTTCATTTTTCTCATCGTATTTGACCTCTCTTCCTTATATATAAAATTTTATAACTACACTAAATACAGAATTATTTTCTGTATTTAAACTAAGAGTAAATTGTTTGGTAAGAAAAGATTAAATCTCTTTAATTAAGTTTAAATACCTAACCCCTATATAAGTATTTAATTGATTCTTTCTCTTCTAAAAATCTATTTAGTTAATTCCTCACCAAGATTTTTTGCCTTTAATAGCTCTTCATCACTTGGCGATTCTTTAACGGCGATGTGTCCTATAACATTAAAGTTATAATCCTTCATACGTTGAACCCAATCGACCATAAACTTTCCATCATCCCATCCATATGATCCAAATAAAACTATTTTCTTTTGATTATTTGGTAACAATTTGAATTGATTAATAAATGGTTCCATCTCATGTTGTTCAATTCTGTTATTATCCATTGATGGGCTTCCAAATGCAACTGCATCAGCTTCTGTTACATCTTCTATTGTTGCATCATAAACATATTTAACATTTATATCCGCACCGGCATTTTCTGCTCCCTCTGCAATTGAATTTGCAAGAACTTCAACATTTCCCCCATTACTCCAATAAATAATAGAGATTTTCTTCATAATTACATCACCTCATCTTTTGACTTAATTAAGTCAGCTCTTTGGACATATATTACCTATTTTTTTACTTACTATTTTATTATATAACACTATTTTTTTTTTGCAAGTTTTATACAGGTCATATTAGTTGAATATATCCTTTTCTAATAAAAGATAGCTTGTTTCATTTATTTAACTCCATACTTTTTCTTATTACTGCCAAAATCGCCTCAACACCATTAGTAATTCCACTATTTTTCATATTTTTTATTAACACATTTCTATTTTCTGTCAATTCTTTAATTTTAGCTAAAAGTATTTTTTCATTTTCCATCATTTCATCTTCATCTAATACTAGTGAAAAACCTTCTTTTTCGAAAGATTTAGCATTAAGAATTTGATCTCCTCTACTTATTTTTTTTGATAATGGTATTAAAAGAGTTGGCTTATTTAATGCTAACAATTCAAATATAACATTTGCTCCAGCCCTTGATATTACATAATCTGCAGCCTTTAACAGATGAGGAAGCTCATCTTTAACATATTCGTATTGAACATAACCCTTAAGTCCACTTAAATTCTGATCTAAATTTCCTTTTCCACATATATGAATAATATTAAAAGTTTCTAATATTTTTTTAATATTTTTTCTTACTTCATCATTAATGCTTTTAGCACCTAAACTTCCACCTATAACTAGTAAGATTTCTTTATTATCTTTAAATCCGCAGATTTCTTTTCCTTGTCTTGAACTTCCACTTAATATTTCTTTTCTTATAGGTGTACCTGTTAATGTGCCTTTATCGTCTTTAATATATTTTAAACTTTCTCTAAATGTAACACAAAGTTTTGAACAAAATGGTGAAGATAACTTATTTGCTAATCCCGGAGTCAAATCTGATTCATGGGAAACAACTGGAATCTTTCTCATTGAGGCTGCAATAACCACTGGTACAGCGACAAAACCGCCTTTTGAAAATACTATATTAGGCTTTTCTTTTTTCAAAATTTTATTTGCTTCCATTACCCCCCTCATTACTTTAAAAGGATCTGTAAAATTTTTTATATCAAAATATCTTCTTAATTTCCCTGATGAAATCTCATAATAAGGTATTTTTGCATCTTTTATTATTTCTTTTTCAATTCCATCCTTACTTCCTATATATTTTATTTCAAAACCTTCTTCCTTCAGCCTTGGAACCAAAGCCAAATTAGGAGTAACATGTCCCGCTGTTCCTCCTCCAGTCATTATTATCTTATATTTGTTCATTAAAAACACCCCACTTGTTTGATTAACAATTGTTAATCATTAATTATTTTAACTTTTTTCTTCTTAAATAATATCATATTATTCAAGACAATTTAATTGTTATTCAAAATAATTTATCTATTATTTATTTTAAATATTGTTTTAAAATTATAAAGATTTGTTTTCCACTATTATGTCCAATTTCCTTTAGTTACATATAATATTCACAAAAAATTTGCACAAGCTATAGTTACAAAGATGAAAAGGAGGTGTAAACATTATGGCTAATAATAATAATAATAGAGTTTTAATACCTGAAGCTAAAAAAGGATTAGCTAAATTCAAAAATGAAGTAGCTAACGAAATGGGAGTACCTTTCTCTGATTATAATGGAGATTTATCTTCAAAACAATGCGGAAGTGTTGGTGGGGAAATGGTTAAAAGAATGGTAGCGCAATACGAAAACGGAATAAAATAGTTTTAATTGTAAAACCATTTTGATGTTACTTATACTTATATGAATGTAATTTTATATTACTTTAAGTAACAAGGAGTTGTCTTAATATGATGATAATCATTTTAAGACAACTCCTATTTAATTGATTCTTATATGTTTTATCATAAGTTGAATATTTCTATTGCCATTAAATTCATTTATATTTGGATAATAAATTATATCTGCTTTTAAGTTTATATAACTACTATCACAAGCTCTAATAAATTCTTCTTCCCCATATTTACTTATAACTTCTTCTTTAAAAGCTTCAAATTTATCAAAACTCACTCCATCTATATATAAGAATCTTTTATTAGTTTCAAATTTAAATCTAAGCTTCAAAAAATTCTTTTCTTTTCCTAGTAACCAGAGTCTTTCTATACTAACATTTTTAACAGCAAACAAAGGACTGGGGTTTCCTTTTCCAAAGGGTCTTAATCTCTCAATAATACTTATTAAGTTTTCATTTAAGTAAATTAATTCAAGAGGCGAATCTATTTTAACAGTAGGAATTATATCCTCATCTGATAGCTTACATATATTGTTTAACTTATTTCTTAATAGAATTATATTTTCTTCCTTAATAGATAATCCTGCAGCCATTGGATGTCCACCAAACTTTTCTATAAGTTTACTACATTTACTAAGCTCCTCAAATATATTATAGGCCTCTATTGATCTTGCAGATCCTTTTGGTATCTCCTTACCTTTAGTCAAAACTATACAAGGCATATTATATTTTTCTTTTACTCTTCCTGCTACTATTCCGGCAATGCTTTCGTGTATAGTATCATCATATACTACTATGACCTTTTCTTCTTTCTTTTTTTCATTTTCTATTTTTCTAATAATTTTTTCAGAGCTTTCTTTAGTTAATTCTTGTCTTATTGAATTCAGTTCACTTAGCTGATTCGCTAGGTCTTTAGCATTATTAATATCCTCTGTTATTAACAATTCTACTGATAAATCTGCCGTTTCTAACCTTCCTGTAGCATTTATACATGTATATATGATTTTTTCTTTCTCATAAATAAGAAAGTTAGTATTATAGCCATTCTTATAAATTCAATTTATTATTTTATATATTTCACTTCATCAAAGCCTTCTTCTTCAACTTTTCTAGGACTAAAATTAGCCATATTTATAATTACATCAATAGGTACTCTGCGTTCAATATCTCTTTTACTATTTCTATCAATACAAACTTCTATTGGAGTCATAAAAACTATTGCCTCTGATTTGCAATTATTATTTTTAGCAATCTTTAATATTCTTTTTTCTATACATACTATTAGTATTAGTGGCATCAAAAACCACATTACATCCCTCTATTAAAAATTGATTAATTCTATTTTTAGCAATATCAAACACCAAATTATTATTTTCTTTATCATACTCATAAGATCCTGTAATCTCTTTTCTTATTTCATCAGTTGATATAATAATTGTATTGGAATTATTATATGTATCTTTACAATAATAACTTTTGCCTGAACAAGGTATTCCTATCATCATATAAAACTTATTTTCAAACTTCTTCCCAGCCGAAAAAATATCAATTTTAATAACCTTTCCCATAAATACTTCACTCCACTTTTGTTTGTAACTTCTTTTTTTAAATTAATATACTACTTAATTTATATTGTTGATGTTATGAGTTATCTCTTGCTCTTTTTAAAATTTCTCCTAATTCTATAAGGTTTTTATAATCATTGCCTCCATGATTTACATCATTCCAAAAGCACTCATTGAAATCTTCTTCATTAAATTTTTCTTTAATTTCTATTAAAACTCTTCTTGCTACTCCTTCCGCTGTAGTAATACAACTATGTAATGAAAATGCTTTTATATTATCAACCTGCTGTAATAATTCTTCTCTTGTCATATCTTCTGGATTTTTATTCACAACTCCACACTCCTTCCTATAATAAATATATACATATTTATTTAACTAATCATTTTTACTCGTCTTTGCTTCACATCAACACACCAATCATATATATTATTGTTATAATTATATATTACTATCTCTGGTGAATAGTGTGATATTACTTGCCCTAATGTAAAAGTTAATGAAACTGGTGTTGTCATTACCAAATGAATTTTTTTAACATCATTATGTTTTGCCCAACTTAATATCTTTTCAAATTCTTTAGCAAATTTATCAACATCCGAATAACTTTTAATCCCCCATCTTTTTCTATCTTTGTTTGATAAGTTTATTACATCTAAATCCCCTACCACACTTTTAATTTCATCATCCTTTATATCAAATGATTGCTCTATCTTTAAAATTATTTCATCACCTTTTAACTCATAATTTTTATAATTAGATACTAATTGAAGATCACTATTATATAATTTTTTAAGTTCAAAAAACTCCTTATCAGGATTATTCCCTGTGGCTCCATCATATTCATATAAAATAACATTATCAGTATCAGAGAAGTTATACCCATCTATAAGCCCAATTGGAACATGTGGAAATCCTAAATATACAAGTGAATCCTTTTGCTTTCTACCTTTTTCTATTTTTTTCATAATCTTTTCTTGCTTATCAATGAATTTTTGGATATTATTCTCATTTAACCAACTTACGCTATCAAAATCAATTTTTTTATTAACAGTTATCTTTTTAAATCCTCCAATTGAATATTTATCTTCCACACCTTTTGAATTAGCAACTTTTTTTGTGAATACTTCAAGAATAATTCTATCTTTTTTAATCCAAGGGAAAAACCAATTTTCAAATATATTTATAAATTTTTGTATATTCTCACTTTGTCTATATACAATCCCTAATACTATCAATGCTACTAATATCAATAACAATATAATTCCATACCAACAATTTTCTTTAATCAAATTAATAATCTGTTGTAACATTTCAGAATCCATAACTCCCCAACCTTTCTAATTTACTATCATTTTTATCTCCTATCCAAATTTCTATAGTTTCAATTCCTATTATAAGAAATATAATTATTGGACTTTCCGTAATACTGTTTTTGATAAGTCTTTTCCAAGATTGCTTATCTACATATGAAGGAGTTGGTATAGGTTGTGGGTGTGTGTGCCACTCTCCAAGATACATCTTTATATAATTACTCTCAATCCACTTTCCCTCTAAAAGTTCATTATGCTTATTACATCTATAAAATCCACATCTACTTGATTTATCACCTTTTATTGGCTCAGTACAATCATTTATCTCTATCGTTTTACCATCTATAAGAATAGATCCTATCAGTATTCCTCCGCTCTCATCCTTACTTTTACATTGAATATATTTGCTCATTGTCGCTAAAATATTATCATTAATTTTTATACAATACTCCTTATAATCAATACTAATCATTACAATAAACACATCCCTCTAACTTTACATCATCTCTTTCCCCTAATGCGCTATTAAAGTTATAGAAACTGTCACTTACTAAATAGCCGTCATGCAAAAAATTGTCTATATTTCCTTTCCAAGAAAACACCCTATTTTCATAGTTATGGTTAATTAAAAAATTATGCGCTAACTTTGTTGCCATTATGGCAGTTTGCATTGAATCCATACTTCCATATGGAGTATATGTACCTAAACATCCACCAAAATTTTTAACGTATGGAACATCACTTTTACCAGCGAAATTAACTTTACACATTAACTCTTCTGTAAACAAACAATTGTAACATCCTTTTTTATTAATAAAAACTGCATGTCCTGCAATACCATAAGCCTCAACCCAAGTATAGATCACTGGTACTTTTGCTTTAATAATATACTTGTTTAGTAGTCTTTCTGAGTTCACATCACCAATAGCAGATATTACTAAAGAATATTCATCTAACCTTATTTCTTCTTTTTCTAACATATCAAAAATATTAGAATCATATGCCTGAATGTTTAATTCATCATATCTATTTTCTAATTCCTTTTTCATTAACTTTACTTTCGAAGTATTCTTTTCTCCTCTTGACTTTCCAAGAAAATGTCTATAAATATTATTTTGACTAAGAAAATCTTTATCCACAATAGTAATATTCTTAAAGCCAGATCTCGTTAATTGAAAAATAGTATCACTCCCTATAGAACCACAACCAATTACTAATATTTTAAATTCATCTCCATTAGTAATTGCACCGCCTCTAACTAGTGCTTTTTTATCATCTACTCTTTCAATATATATTGGCGTTATATTAGAATCATCATCTGCATCTAAAATAGGTACAATTTCTTTACTAGATTTATTATCATATTTTAATCCTATTAGTACATTTTGATTACCTTTCAACATAATATCTAAAAGATAGTAACTTTGATTATTTTCTTTGGTTAATCTCCTAATTAACTCAATATTATCTCGTAATACACATCTTTTAACCAATTCTGAAATTTCTTTTGCACTCCAAAATTTTTGTTTATTAGGTACATATATATCCAGTGTTTCTAAAAATGGTATATAAATAGCATTAATAAATTGCTTTTTATCTATCTTTTCATCTTTAATATCATTGCTATCAAAGAAAAATTTCCTTTTACTTTTATTGTCAATACATAACTTAACCCTTCTCGCCTCACTACTCTCTGATATATATGAGTAAGCGTATTCTTTATTAGGTATTTCTGAAATGTAATATTGAAACTCCCTATGAATTCCTTCAATAGATTCATTTTGAAAGAAAATAGATTCTATTCTTTCAAATATAAAATCTAAGACCTTTTCTGTATCATCACTCCAAACAATACCCTCTTTATCCAAATAGCAAATATAACCATCTGAACTGATATGTGGTATATTCGGTACATATTTTTGTTTACTTGTATCCAATATTATAATTGGCAATTCAAAAGGAAATCTTTTTTTATTTATATACATTATTAAAGGGATTCTATCTTCATTTCTTAGAATAAAGTCAAATGTATATATACTTTCCTTTTGTTTTTCAACATTCTCTAAATATTTCTTCGCTTTTAATTTTATCTCAATAATACTATCTACCCCCTATGCAAAGTTAGATGCAGGGGCACTACTTGCTCCTACTGTTTTATATCTATTTTCTGCTGATTCTGGTATCTTTAAGTCATCACCAAAATACTTTACTAACTCTTTACAAGCCTTTGTAGGATCTGATTCATCTATTGCATACTGTAAAGCAGTTTGTAATTTAACTACCTTATCATAAAAGGAATTCATTTTCTTATTAGTCATTTTTGAAAATACATCTCCTTCATTTCCTACTGGTAGTTTATATTCAATTGTATATAAAAACTCTTCTTCATCTATACAATATTTATATGAAAATAAAGATTTTATATCATCAACTAGCCATTTCATTGCTTTTAAATCATTATATTCTTCATTCCCAGTTGATGTATTAGTCTCCTTTAAAGGAATTAACTTGTCCGCTGCAATAAGTGTGATTCCTATACTTGGTGGAGTTCCATCACTCGTCTCACTTGCAAACACTTTATCTTTCCATTTTTTTAGATATCTAACAATTCTTTTAAATTGCTTTTTATCATCACCTGAAAAAGAATTTTTTATATGGTTATTCAATCCCTCCGGATCTGAAAATACCCAGTCTTTGTTAGTCTTTGAAGTCTCATTTCCCCAAGATAAATATAAGTTTTCATCCTCAGATGATTTTAAATATATTGGTAAATCCACATGGTATTTTGGCTCTTTATTTTCAGAATAAGTTATTGTTACGCAAGGCTTTTTTATTTTAGGTGGCGTACTAGTATGAGTTAGCATAATATCCCTTACTATTTCTTTAAACTTAGTTGGATTATCCTCATAATCTTCCTTATTTAGAGAAATAATTACCCCTTCATCAATATCATAATTACCATCCTTTGGTTTTATCCCCGTATCAATTGCATAACTTCCTTGATCTATAAACTCTATTGATGGTATGTCCATATCATTATCTTCAAAATATTTTTCTAATCCGTTCTTGACCTTTTTTGTTATTTTATCTCTCTTATCTCTTAATTCTGCATTTTCTTTTAGTCTACCCAGTTTAATTTCTTCATGAAAATCCTCTAATTGTTTCTGTATATTAGCCACATTCTCTCCTCCTAAAAATATATATTTTATAACTCTAATTATATCATAATCTGTATTATTTTTCGCTTAACTCCAATCATTCTTATCTATAATGAATAGATATAATATAAGAAAAAAGCATAGAGTAACACCCTATGCTAAAATGAACTTTTAAGAATAGATTCCATTAATCTATTACTATAATCCTTTTGCTTTTCAATTTTCTTTTCTAATTCATTACATAATTTAATTAATGAATCAACTTTTTTAACTATACGTTTTTGCTCTTCTAAAGGTGGCATAGGAATTACTAATTCATTAATTGCTTTCACTCCTATGTTCCCCTGATTAGCAGTACCCGTTTCTGATTCAAATATTCTATTCAAAATATAATTAGACTTTAATGATATATTTAAAAACTCACTTTGTTGTACTATATAATTACGTATCAATCCTACTCTTTGATTTAAAAATAATTTTTGTTCTGTTAAATCATTTTCACAAACTTTGTAGGTAAAAAAATAATCTCTCTTATTTCTTGTTCCTGTCATCGTAACAAGTATATCATTGTTAGTAATCATATAATTTTTACACTCATCCGCAATAGTATCTGGAATGTAAATATCCTTTTGATCTAATATTAATCCTTCATTTTTAACATTTCCAAGCCTAATTACCTGATTATCTGATTTTTCTATATAAGTATTACTTTTAAAAGCATATCCACTAATAAACTGAGTAACTTCTCCTAATCTAATCCACATCCATCCACTAGGTAAAATCCATGGCTTCTCTTCTTCACTTATCTCCCCTAAAGGCTTTTCTTTCTTTATTTTCTTTTCCTTAATTAATCTTTCTTTTTCTTCTCTTATCTTTTCTAAAAGAACTTGTGCTGGTTCATCATTTGGATTTTGTGGTACTAATTTCCCTTGAACTGCTAATTGAAGTATACAATTTTTTAATTCTTTTACCGAATTATCGCCTAAAGATAAATCCTTAAAGTTCAATAATATAAACTTTAGATTTTCTTCTAACTCCTCAGTATCAGAGATATTTCCTACAGCATTAAATACAGATTTAGCACTTAACCATCCATAATGAACTTTCTTCTCTAACGCTTTCTCTAATTTATCACAAAAAGCCATTAATGAATCAACTTTTTCTACTATACGTTCTTGTTCTTCTGTTGGTGGTAAAGGAAACACTCCACCAAACAACTTTTCATCATTTATCGCTGGATATGCCATGCCAACCATTTGCGATTCAACATATCTTATAAATGATATACTCCTTAAATAATATAAAATAAATTTATTACTTACGCCATTACAAGGATGTATAACTGCAAATGCTGTACTTACAATAGGTTCATATTTGAACTTTTTATTAACTATTGCTATATTTAATAAATATGGTCTTACAGTTGAATAAATAACAGTACCTTCACTAACTAATTTTCTTGCCCTTGAAGGAGCATCTTCTGGATTAAGGATTGTTAATTCTTCACCAAGTTCTCCCTTCTCCTTATTAATTGAAGCAACATCGATATAAGTAAACATTGTATCAGGCTTCTTTTGCCCTAAATTATAACCAATCGCCTTTAATCTAACCCATTCCCAACCATTAGGTAATTGAAAAGGCTTTTCTTCTTCACTTATCTCTGCTAACGACTTTTCTTTCTTTATCTTTTTTTCTTTAATTAATCTTTCTTTCTCTTCCTTAATCCTCTCCAGTAAAATACTCGCTGGTTCATCATTAGAATCTTGTGGTACTAACTTTCCTCTTACTGCCAGATCAAGTATTGTTTCTCTTAACTTTTTGACCTTTTCTGGTCTATCAAAGATGGTTTTAAATTGTTCTAACATCATATCCATATTAATTACCACCTAAAATCTTTGTTAGTTCTTCTATAAGTTGATTTTGTATTTCATCAACTTTAGCCTTTGCATTATTATATTTCTCTAGCAATACAACTGGATCTCCTAGGTCTTCTTCTTCCTTATTTGGATTTTTAAAATCTAAGTTATAATTTCTATTTTTAATCTCTTCTATAGATACCTTCCAAGTATATTCATTTTCTTCTCTGTTAGTCCACCATGATTTTTCTAATTCAAATTCTTCACTTCTTATTGGCTTTGTTTTTGTATAATTTTTATATCCTTCTGGTAATGGATGCTCAAAGTACCATACATCTTCTGTTGCTTTTCCTTTTTCAAAGAATAAAAGGTTTGTATTTATTCCTGTATATGGAGCAAATACACCATTAGGCATTCTGACTACTGTATGAAGGTTAAATTCATTTAATAACTTTTCTTTGATCTTTGTTTTAACACCTTCTCCAAATAAGAATCCATCAGGCAATACCACCCCTGCTCTTCCCTTATCACTTAATCTATACATTATAAGTGTCATAAATAAATCTGCTGTTTCTTTTGTTTGAAATTGTTGTGGGAAGTTGCTTAATACTGTATCTTCCTCAATTCCACCAAAAGGAGGATTCATTGCTATAACATCTATCATTTCTGTTGGTTTTAGATCACTTATATTTTTCATAAGTGAATTATCATGTTTTATTTGTGGTACATCTATATCATGAAGTATTAAATTGGTAGTTGCTAAAAGGTGAGGTAATGGTTTCTTCTCTATACCTATAATCGACTCGCCTAATAACTTAATATCTTCAACTGTAGTTTGCTGAGTTTTCATATATTCTATAGCACAAGTTAAAAAACCACCTGTTCCACACGCAAAATCAGCAACCTTTTCTCCTAACTTAGGATTCAACATATCTATAATAAACTTTGTAACGGGTCTAGGCGTATAGAACTCTCCTGAGTTACCTGCACTTTGTAAGTCCTTTAATATATTTTCATATATATCATTAAATAAATGTCTATCCTCACTCGCTGTAAAGTCTATTTCATTCAATTTATTTATTACTTGCCTTATTAACGCTCCTGACTTCATATAGTTATACGAATCCTCAAATATAGCCTTAACTAAAAATGATTTTGGATCTGAATATTGTGTTAATTCCATTTCTTTTAATTTTTTAAATAATTTATTATTTACAAAATCTAATAATTCATCTCCTGTCATGCCTTCATCATCAGCAGCCCAATTACTCCATCTTAATTCTTCTGGAACAATAGGTGTATAATCATCACTCTCTAATTCCCACTCTTCTTCCTTAGCATCAAATACCTTTAAAAATATCATCCAAACTAATTGTGATATTCTTTGAGCATCTCCATCTACTCCTGCATCCTGACGCATTATATCTTGTACTGATTTTATTACATTTGTTACTGACATCTCTATTGTCTCCTTCTTCTATTGGTTAAATATATCTGGTATTAAGTCTTTCAAAGATATTAACTTTACTTTAGAACAATTCTCGCTATAATACTCATAAATATAATTATATTTATCTTTATATTTTTCTTCAAATTCTTTTGCAATATTGGTATTTTTACTTAATATATTTGTAAATCGTCTTTTTCCACCTAAAAACTTTTTAAAGTTATTGCAATCAATCAAATATAAATATTTATCTTTATAAGTTTTATATTCTGCTAAATTATAATAATCAACAAAAGTAGTTTTTAACCTTGTACTATCATTACCTCTCCAAGTTATGAATTTAAATTCTGCAATTCTTTTATTTGTTATCAAATCAAATTCACTACTTGAATTATCTGCACCTAAACTTACACTTTCAATTATTTCATCTTCATCTAAAATATAAGGCAATGAATTTATTATACCTAGAGTATGAATTATCACATTGATTTGCCCCATTACAGATTTAACTTCTAATGCTGCATTTAGCATTTCCGATGATATATTCTCTTTGTTGTATATTGATTCTACATCAGTTAACTTTTTATCTTTTAACTCTTTCTGTAATTCTAACACAACATTACTTAGTTTATCATTTGAATAATATCTTATAAGAGATTCTAATGATTTAATCATCTCTGCATCCATTAAATTACCTCCTATAAACTATGCTATAGTATATAACTCTTGAACTAACTCTTTAATCGCTTGTTCATATTCTTTTTTGCCACCAAATATCTTTTTAACTATTTCTAATTTACTTCCTACTTCTTTGAACTCAGGCAAAGTTAATACATTTATATCTTGGATATTTTCTATACCTTCATTTGCATATTTATCAAGCAATTTATCTAAAACAACTCTAGCCTTCTCATTATATTTACCAAAATAATTTCTCTTTTTAACATTGTTGGCTCTTTCTTTCCTCGTTAAGACTGGCATATCATAGGCAATATGACACACTAAATCAAATACATCCATATCTTTTCCTACATCATCTATTAAATCCTCTAGGAATATACCTTCATCCTCAAAATGCCTTCTTATCTCATCTTTCTTATCAGTTTCACTCCAAGTTCTTATGAACTGATCTAGTGTACTAAACTCTTTTCTTATATTTTTCTTAGAATAATCTTCAAGAGATTCAACTATTAACTTACCATCTGCTCCATAATAATGCGCTCTACGATTTATTATCCTCACTTCTACATCATCTAAGATATATTTCCCTACTTTATCGTCTCCTCCAAATGGATCGTTTATGAACCCTGCGCCACCATCCCCATTATCATCACCTTGTTCTTGATAACCTGTATTATTCTCTTCTGATGTATCGTCAAATTCTTCATCATCTTCATTTGGTATAGTATTATTATCTGTTTCTTTTATCTTTACAGGATCACCATCAAAGTCTTTATCAGCAAACAACCTAGAAACATCTCTAAAATCTATTAAAGTAAAATACATTTTCCCATAATCTTCTCTTATTCTAGTACCTCGACCTAGTATTTGTTTAAACTCTATCATTGAGTTTGTCTCTGAATCTATAACTATAAACTCACAAGTTTTACAATCTACCCCTGTAGTTAATAATTTACTTGTAGTAACTAGCGTAGGGTATTTTTCTTTTGGACTAATAAAACTTTGAAGTTGTGATTTTCCTTCTTCATCATCTCCAGTAATTTTCATAACATACTTATTATTTTGTGAATATAAATCTGCATTTTCATTAATCAATGCAGTTCTCATTCTATCGGCATGATCTATATCTGTACAGAAAAATATTGTTTTTGCCATTCTTTTATTATTTTCTTTTAAATAATCTGATACAAATTTGGCTACAACTTCTGTTCTCTTGGTTAATACAAGATTTCTATCATAATCTTTTCTATTATAAATCCTATCTTCAACAATATTTCCATACTTATCTGTTTTTCCCTTTTCAGGTCTATACCCCTCTAAGTCTCTATCTATTGCAACCCTTATAACCTTATATGGGGCTAAAAAACCATCTTCTATACCTTCTTTTAAAGAGTATGTAAATACTGGTTCACCAAAATAATCCAAATTAGAAACATCCTTAGTTTCTTTAGGAGTTGCTGTTAAGCCCACTTTAGTTGCTGATTCAAAATAATCTAATATTTCTCTCCATGCAGAATCCTCTTTAGCACTTCCTCTATGACATTCATCTATAATTATTAGATCAAAGTAATCTCTGCTATATTGCTTATATAACTTCTTTTCTTCTGTATCTCCTGTTAAACTTTGATACAGTGCAAATTGGATTTCTTTAGATTTATCTGCAGTTCTATTCTTTATTTTATTTATATTTTTTAATAATGGTTTAAAATCTCCAACTATAGTTTGATCTACAAGTATATTTCTATCTGCTAAATATAATATCCTTCTCTTATTATTAGACTTAAATAACTTATAAACTATTTGAAATGCAGTATATGTTTTTCCAGTCCCAGTAGCCATAACAAGTAATACTCTATCTTGTCCCTTCGCAATTGCTTCAACAGTTCTATTTATAGCAATACGTTGATAATATCTAGGTGGAAAGGTATCTTGATCATAATAGTAATTATGAGTTACTATTTCTTCTTGTTCTTTACTAATACCCTTATACTCTTTATATCTATTCCATAACTCTTCTGGTGATGGAAATTCCTCCAATGTTAACTCTTTTTCAATAGTTCCTTCTGTTTTGGTTCTATCGTGTTCAATAAAGCCATCTCCATTTGATGAATAAATAAATGGTATATCTAAAATATTTCCATAATTTAAACCTTGTTGCATACCAGCATTTATAGAATGCTTATTATCCTTCGCTTCAATAATTGCTAACGGTAAATTATCTCTATAATAAAGTATTATATCTGCCCTTTTTCTACTTCCTCTGCTAACCATTTTCTTTCTTACAATTATTTTACCATCTGTAAAACTTACTTCTTGTGCTATCTGCTCTTGATCCCATCCTGAATTAGTTATAGCAGGAAGTATATACTTAGTTATAATACTTGTTTCACTTAAACTCTTCTTATTCACTCTCTTCCCCCCAATTAAGATTAAAAACACCATAATATTTAAATTATCTATCCTAATTAAATTATACCCTATAATTCACCAAAAAGTTATTCTAATCATTAATTATTAATAATTTAAAGGTTGCTAAACTAAATTTAGCAACCTTCAAGTTTTACTTTGTTATTTGTAAATTATATTTATACTTAAACTCTTGTAATGAATGATTTGCCTTTATTCCCTTTACATTCAATATTTCTAGAAATTTATCCTCATTCTTACTAGAAAACTCAATAGTTGCTCTCATAGCCTCTATTTCTTCTTCTCTTTTTTCCCACTTTGTAAAGAAGCGTTTTAACCAACTTTTACTTAATCTCTTTTCTTTATCCTGAATAGCATGTGTTAATTCATGAATCAACATATTTATAATCATATATTTAATCCATTGTTCCCTATAATATTTTAATATATCCTTAGTTACAAAATCCTTACACTCCTCATATCCTTTAGATTTCTCTATATTATCTAAGCGCACATCTATTTGTTTATATATGTTCCAGCATAATATATATACCTCTTTATTCCTAATGTTATAATATCCACTTGTAGAACTTTTAGAAACTTTATCTATTATAAAATCAATACACTCTGCAGTAAAAGAAAGTAATTTAAATTTCTTTAATAAATACTTTAAGTATTGTATATTGCTCTCAAAAATATTTATATAAATATCTAGTTCTTTGTATTGTTTCGGTAAGAGTTCTAAGCATTCTATTAATTCTTTATTAGTTATAATGTTTGTATAATTTTCTATCCTCAAGTTCAATCCTAATCTACTCTTCCTTATATTTTGGTAATTCTTCAATTATCGTATGAGTTATTTTAATAAAGTGTTGATAATTTCCAAATATCATCTTTAATTCATTCTCTGATATACACTTTCCACTTGGATGTCCTGATTGATTTCTTACTTTCCTAATAATATCTAAAAAATTAAAATTCAATTTTGGATTTTCCATTCCGAAAAACTTAAATATTTTAACATTTGAATCAACTCTTTTTTCAAATTCATTGAGTCTATCATATGCACTCCTAGCATTAATTACCTTCTTCTCAAAATTAATTTCATCTTGTTCTAAGCCATTATTTTTTAAATACTCTTTATATGCTATACATAATTTTATTAATAAATATTCAGCAGCACATCCAAGCATAGTACTTGCTGCTAATTTATTGTTTCTCATTGCACATTCACAGGCTTCTACTAAATAACTTTTTTCAACTTGCTCTAAGTTTAACTTTAATATTTCTACTAAAAAGGTTTGGTATATTGAATCTTTTACAATTTCCTTTTCAATCTCCTCTATTTCCATAGTTGTTACACAACTTGCTAATATGCTTATTTTTAACTCATCTGCTCTATATTCATCATCATCTTCATAAATTTCATAACACATATCACGCAAAACAACTTTGTTACTCTCTAATATTTCCATAAAATCTATTGGAGTTTTTATATTAATTGTTAAATGCCTTTGATTCGATACTACTCCGGTAAATCCCCATTGTTTCTCATAAACTATTTTAGATTGTTTTATTATACTACTTAATTCTTTTTTCCCTTTTATGTCTAAATACTTTATTAATGTATAATGTAAGTCCTTTTCAGGTGTCATAATATCACTCCTAACCATAAATATCTACTTATATTATACTTTAACATTTGGGGTTTTGTATTATTTTTAACATAATTTGTCTACATAATTGTTATTAAAAATATTCTTATTCTGTCCCTAACCTTTATATAAATAATAAATCAAACATTCTCTCTTCAATTGAAATATCTATTTTTACAGCATACTTATTGTTTAATTCCTCATTAACCTTAATTCCTTGCAACACCAATTCATATCCATATTCTATTTTACTTAAAGTTAATACCTTTAAATTCATAAGTCTTTTAAAATATGTTAATAAATATTCACTAGACTTCTCTTCTAAAATATTTTCTAGATCATCTAACATTTCACTTATATCTTTGACTATATGTGCTACACCTATTACTGTATATTCTATATTACTTTTTAAATATTTAAGAATATCTTTGTCCAATTTTCTTAATGTAGTTATTATGATTCCTTCTCCTGTTTCTATTACTTCTAAATCACCTTCACTAAGCATTTCTTTAATAATATCTTCAATAAATTCTCTTTCAACCTCCTCAAAATCCTTAATGAGTTCTTTAGTTTTATTATTCATATTGTTCTCCTCCTAATCATAATCTATAATTTCTACTTAAGTGTAACGCGGTCTCTCCCTTAAGTCAGCGCCCTTTTTATACTCTTATATAAAAAAGTAAAATCCAGCAAAATTCAAAATGATTTTACTGGATTTCTCTATTCTTAATCAAACTATAAATTTAATATATCTTAACTATACATTATTTTCTTTATTCAACATTCCTCTAACTTCTTCAATAGCCATCACCTTACCATTAAGTCTTTCTTTTTCCGATGTAAGTATTCTCTCTTTTAATTTAAGAATATCTTCCCTTTCTTTAAAATCATTTTCTAAATAACTGCCCACATTTACCCTCCATCTTCATAAATCAAAATACTTGTTCCCTTCAACAGAGCATATTATAAAATCCATTCAACTACAACATCATTAATACCTTTATCCTCACCTTGATTTAAAATCACTTTTTCATCATTAGGTAACTTTCTTATAACATTAAATTCTTTTATATCTCCATCGTAAAAAACTATTATTGAGCCAGTAAACATATTAAAGTATCCTGCTCCACCTAATATATATTCTTCAACTTCTATAAAAGATTTAAACTCTTTTATAAACCACTCTCCTGAATGATTACAGTAACTAAATACAAGTGGTCCATTATAATTTAACTTAATATTTTCAAATTCTATTTCTTTAGATTCTTTTCTTAAAATGCTATATACACCTGTTATTAACAATGGATCTCCATAATCCATATTGTAATTTTCTATCATAGACTTTAAAACATACGGTCTTAAAGATTCTTCATTATTAATCGTAACAATACTTTTAAATAATTCTAAAATTGTAATTTGCATTATATAATCCTCTCAAAACTATATCTAAATACTTTACTTAGAAACTCTATAATTACTTATAACTAACTGAACCTTCTTATTTCCCATATATTCATTAATCTCTGGGAAACAGATAACATCTAAATACACATTATTAGGCTCTCCATTAAGAACTCTACCATATTCATAGTCTCCAAATTCCCATTTCATAGTTTCTTCAAACTTTTCTATATCACCAAAATATATCCCCTCAATAACTAATCCACCATCACTTAATTTAAGTTTAAGTACATTTCTATTTTTGCCTAATATTTTTGCCTCTAATAACTTCAACTTTTTCATACCAAAGGTTGGTTTTGGGTTTGCTTTTCCATATGGTTCTAATAATGTTATTTGGTCTATCAATTCATAGTTTACTTTATTTAAAGGTAATCCCATATCAATTTGCACTTTAAGCATAATATCTTCTTCTGTTAATGTAGTAACTTCATTTAGTCTATCTCTAAAAGCATCTATATTTTCAATAGGTATAGACATACCAGCAGCCATTGGATGTCCTCCAAACTTCCCTAGCAGGTCCTTACACTTTAACAACTCCTCAAACATATTATATTCCTCTATTGACCTTCCAGAGCCTTTAGCGCCATCGTGAGCCTTTGTAAGGATAACTGTAGGCAAATTATATTTCTCTCTTACTCTACCTGCTATTATTCCTGCTATACTTTCATGAATATCATCTAAATATACTACTATAACCTTATTGTCTTGCATTTTATTTTCTTCGATTATACGAATAGCCTTATCTACACCTTCTTTAGTTAAATCTTGTCTTTCTTTATTTAACTCATTAAGTTTTTGTGCTAATTCTTTTGCCTTTTTTGTATCATTGCTTAATAATAACTCCAATGCCCAGAACGCTTGTTCGAGGCGGCCTGAGGCATTTATGCTTGGCCCCAAGACGAATCCAAGCGTATATACAGTTATTTTTTTATCTTTAACTCCAGTTTCCTCGAACAAAGCATTTAAACCTATGTTATCTGTATTATTTAATAACTCTAATCCTTTTTTAACTATTATTCTATTTTCATCAACTAAATCAACCACATCACATACTGTGGCTATTGAAACATATTGAAGTAAATCTATGACTTCTGATTCATCAATATTATATTCATTATATAGTGCCTCCATTAACTTATACACAACACCAGCCCCACACAAACCTTTAAATGGATACATACAATCTAACTGTTTAGGATTTACAACACAGTCTGCACTAGGAATAATAAACTCTCTTTTTCCATCAACATCTTCTTTAAAGGGAACATCATGATGATCCGTTACAATAACTGCTATTCCTAGTTCTTTCGCTAATTCAATTTGATCTATCGCTGATATTCCATTATCACATGTTATTATTAAGTCAACTTCATCCTTTTTAGCATTCTTAATTATAACTTCATTTATTCCATATCCTTCTTTAATTCTATCTGGAATATGATAATAAACATTAGCATTTAATCTACTCAAACATTTATATAAGACATATGTGCTTATGACACCATCCACATCATAATCCCCTACAATTAATATCTTTTTGCCACTATCTATATGATCCTTTAATAACTTTACTGATTTATATAAATCTTTCATTGTATCCGAGTTATAAAAATACTCTGTTTTGGGATTTAAGAACTTTTTAGCATCCTCTACCTTATATATTCCTCTATTGACTAATAATTTTGCTACTGTATCATTAACACCTAATAATTTCATCAAACTGTTTAATTCACATTTCACATTTCTAACAGTCCATTTCTCCATATCCATTCCCCCTTTACTACTTAAAAAAATTCTTAGAATAAGTTATTTCATCTAATAACCTTCTATTTTCTTCTTTAAGTAACTTAATTTCTTTTTTTAATTCATCTCTCTCAAAAATTAATATTTCTATTTGTTCTGATGTACTTAATATATTATCTTTACTCTTATAAGAATCAATAATTTCTTTATATGGTGATCTATATAACGTTGCCATAGATAATTCTGTTTTTTCTGATATATCCTTTATTGTAAAGTTTAAATTGTTTGTTCTATAGAATTCTAACTCAATTTTTAATTTTTTTATATTTTTATTTACTTTTTCTTCTTTATCTTTCTTTAATGCAATTGCACCTACTCTTCCTCTATTATCCTTAATAGTCATTATAATACTCACCTTACCTATTAACTTTCTTTTTACGACCCCTTTTTACTACGGACATTTCATCTAATTTATTGAAATATTCTTCTATAAATTCTTCATCTATTTTAAGTTTTTCAACATAAAATCTTTTTAATCTTTCTATAGTATTATCGCTTTTTTCTTTCATTCCATCATTACCTTTTTTTATAGATAAGTTTCTACTTTTATATAGATTTATTGCATACTTATCAAATACATTTATATTTTCGTCAGCACCTTTTAATTCATCACATTCTAAACATGGTAATTTTAACATCTCACATTCAAAATCACCATCTTCTTCTACCATTGCACCACAAAATCCATCCATCAAGGGAAGAAATAACTCTGGATAATCTTTTCTTGCCATTTCAATGGTAGAACTAAAAACCTTTTTCTCTTCTATTACCAATAAATCTCTTTTTAATTCATTAATATAATTTTCTTCTTCTATCTCTTGATCTAATTGATATAAATCATTATCAATATTTCCTTTTTCGTCCATAAATTTTTCGTAAAATTCGCTAAATACTTTTTTAGCACTATCTATTCTATTTTCTTTGCTAATATAGTAATAACTCTGAGATTCAATATCTCTATGACCTACTAATCTAGCAACTTCCTCTATTGATAGTCCCGCTTCTAACCACAATGTTATCCTTATCTTTCTTAATGTATATAATGGATATTTAGCCTTACCATCTTCATCAACTATACTATCCTCTACTTCTAATTCCTTCAATCTTCTGTTTAAAGTTTCTTTAGTCACTAATTTATTTCTATACGAAAATAACCTTTTGACATTTAGTCCATCATAATCTGAATAAATAGGTAATGAATCTTTATTTATCTCAATATATTTTTTAATTATTTTATATACTTCATTTGTTAATGGAATATATCTATCTTCCTCATTTTTACTTTTATGTACATATAACGTTGGTGCTTCTTCTGTTCCTTTTAAACAATCATATTTTAAAGTTATCGCCTCAATTGGTCTCATACCATAAGAGTATAATAACTTTAAAATATCTGGTACGTATGGCATTAATTGATACTCGTTAAAATTAACTATTTTATTTTCAATTTTATCAATTTCTTCTTTAGTTATAGACTCCTTTTCATATATAACCTCCAAAATTCCTCCATTAAAAATATCAGTCTTATAGTAATCTAATGTAAAACTCTTATTTAATTTACCATTACTAATTAAATACTCTAAAAACATTTTAAATTGAGACCTCATAGTAAGATACGTTCCATCACTATACCTATTTCCATTTTTATTTTTCATTTTTCTTAAATAAACTATAAAGTCAATTGCCAATTGAAATTTCATATCATCAAAACTTATGACTCCATAAACATCGTCTATCCAATTTAAAAATAACTTTGCAATTCTCTTCCTATTTACTTTATTTGACTCACTACATCCTTCTCTTTCTACATATCTCTCATAGTTAAAATACTCCTCCAAATAATACCCATCTGTAACTGTTAAATTAATTTCATTAATATTCGTAAAACTTTTTCTATTATTAATCTTATAATGTTCATCTTCATCTATTATCCCCATATACTTAAGCACGTTAGTTGTTGCATTTGCAGCATCTTGCTTATCTCTATAGCAATCATAAATATCAGTCATCGTAATATCTCTCAATGGAATATCTTTAACAATCATTATCCTGCAAATATATAATATTACGGCTGGATACGTCCTGCTTAGTGAATACCCATACTGTTCACAACCTTCTTTAATCTCCTCTATTTCATTATCAGTTAGTAAATTTTCTTTATCATATAAACCACTAATATTTATTGAATTATCAACACTTATCCTACCACTTAATATATATATAAGTAATAACTTAGATATTTTAAACTCTATGAATCTTTTCTTTATCTCATTCCCATCAGCATTTAACTGTTCATTAAAATTTGGAAATTTTTCAATAAGTCTTCTGTGTCCTCTAAGTATGCTATCAATATATTTTTTCTGTGCAATTTCGCTAACTAATCCATCACGAGATATACGAATAAAACTCTTAAGTTGTTCATTACTTAAATACTTTTTTTCATTTGTTATTTTTAAATTCCTTATAATTTCTATATAAGTATTTTTAGTTTTATTTTTTCTAGATAAACTTAAACTCTCTTTACGCTCTTGTAACATTAAGTATATACTCCCCTGTTCTCAATTCTTTAATTTCTTCATAATCCATTCCTAATTGTTCTAATATCTTCTCTTGATTTTTTAATGAAATTAAATTATTTCTAACACCCTTTGCTTCTATACCATTATTTTTAATCAAAGTCATAGTAATCATAAAATTTATAGAATACCTTGTTTGTAATTCTGGTAAAAACTCTCCTTCAGTTATAAAATATCTACACCCTTCACATAAATGACTCCATTTACATTTGCATGTACAATATCCAAATCCTAAAAATTTAAAATTCTCAACTATATGTTCAATAGAATACCCTTCCGCAATATTTAACTTCTTAAGAATTTCTAAATACTGATCTGGTAGCATATCAACATTTAATAACTCTTGTAATATTTGAACCCCTTTTCCTACAATCTTTCCACTTTCTATATTCTTACTAATTCTTCTAATCATTTTTTTCTTTGATTGTCGTGTATATTTTTTAGTCATTTTAATAGATCTATGGTTAGAATCTTGTTTTACTCTCATTATATTTCCATTTGTAACTTCATAAATGTCATTAAACTTTTGATGCCTAAATGCATGAAACTTAATATTCTTATAATCTATGTTATTACCATTTTCATCCTTAAACTCAATACCATCTAAAATTACATTTTCATAAAAAACTTTGAGTTTTGGTAAAGATATAACTTTTCCTTTATACTCAAATAAACTATAGTTATATTCATCTAAACTTTCATTAAAAATTAATACATTTTCTCTACTATTAAACCTCTCTATTAACCCATCTAAAGCAGTTAATCCCCAAGGTAATATACCAGTTCTTTTGTTAACCATTTTTGTTTTATCCTTGGTTATAAGAACAATTTCTCCAACCTCATTATTACTTTCATCACTAACTTTCACCCTTTTTTTCAAGCACTTATTATCTAGCCAAATTCCTTCCCCTACTCTTAGACCTGTTCCCATAAGTACTAAAATATAATTTTTAAATAAAAACTCTTCCTCATCTATTGGCTCATATTTTTGAACCTTAGCCAATACCTGATTAAAATGCTGTCTATCTTGAAACATTTTAGGGTTATCTTCTATATCAACCCTTCTATTTTTTAATCCATGCCCTATTTTCCTAATATCTATTGATGCAAACTTCTTATCCTCACTCCATATAAAAAACTTTAATACATGTTGGCATTTAGTATATTTTGTTTCATTTGTATTATTTGATAATTTAACACTTTTATAATACTCCATAATATACTCTTCTTTTATATCATATAAATTTTTTATATCTTTATATTTATTATGTAACCATTTTAAAAATGGTCTTATATTCTTTAAGAATTTATCTGAATTATAATTTTTAAGTGTATATCTTTCTTCAATATATTTATTAATAACATCAATAATACATTTTCTATCTGTTCCATACTTTCTAATTTCTGCGTTATATTTAATTTCTAGCCTTATATTTATTTCATTTCCTTTTAGGTTATATAAAGCCATTACTTTATCTAAAAACAATATATATTGCCTTCTACGCTGTATATCATTGCTAAAAAAATCTGTATTAAGTTCATTTAACCTTTTCACATCAATTTCACTTATATTTTTTATATTAAAGTACGCAAATGTTTTTAATAAAAATTTGTAAAAATCTCGTTTCATATTTTTATTATTTTTAAATTCTTCATCACAAATTTTTTCTAATCTTTCATCGACAACTTCACAATAAATCACTTTTTCCTTTGCCTTAAATATACTTACTTGATCTATAAATTCAAATACAAATAATTTACACTTCAATGTTAGGAATATGCCAATACGTTTAGTATATTTATTCCACTCTACTTTATTAATCATAATTTCTATAAATTCTTCTACTGTACTAAACTTACTAATTATTCTATTGTAATTACTTATATATTGCTTTCTCTCTTTATCATTTTTTACGCTAAAAAATTTTTCTATATAATCTACATATTCTTTTATATTGGGAAATTCATGCACTATTATTTTTCCCCCTTAAAATAATTATTTTCTTTTTCTATTTTTCTAAGCAATTCTTTTTTAGATTCTTCAAATATATGATAATACGTTCTTTTAGTTACTTCTGGGCTTGAATGCCCCAATTGTTCTGCTAATAAATCTAAATCTTTATCTATACCAAGTTCAATACTATTTTTAATCCACTTAGTTGCAAATGTATGCCTAAAAGAATGTGGCGTTAAATCTCCAATTCTAACTCTCATTTCACTTCCCAAAAGTATATTGTTCATCTCTTTATATACTGAATCATACCTTAAGCGTTCGCCTCTATTATTAACAAATAAATAATCATGTTTTTTCCTTTTTTGCTTTAATAAATATTCTCTGTATATAATATAATCTTCTAATAGATTTCTAAAAAGCAGTGTATTATCAGTAAATACTGCTTTTCTCTTTTTCTCAAATTTAATTCTCAAATCTGGTGGGGAATCACTTCTAGGTATAACCAACACTTCCCATACGTTTTCATCATTATTCTTAAGTTTTATATCAGAATCTAGGCTTATTAAATCAATATTTCCTTTTGATTTTTTATATGATATTAACTTTAATCCCAATGCCTCACTAATCCTAAGTCCTGTATTATTTAACAAATTAAATAGAACCCTGTATTGTATCTTTTCTATATTGCTAAAAAAATTCTTTTCTTCATCTTGTTCAAATATCTTAGATACTTCTATTGGATCTATCTTATTTCTTTTACTGTTTATACCTATCTTTTTTAAATGATCTTTTATACCATAGTCATAATATAATTCCCTTGTTCTATTTCCTAGTTCATTCTCTCTATAAACACTTTTAACTTTCTTTTCAAATAATTCCTCTAAATTAACTTCTGCAATTTTATTATTACCCAAAAAAACTAGGTATTTCTTAATATTATTAAGTATCCTTTCTTTTGAGGAGATATCTAAGCCCATATTCATTTTATTGATTACTTTTATATTTTTTATTCTATAGACGTCTAAAATGGGAATAATTTTTAGCATACTTCTTTGAATAGATCTATCCACTTTAAACTTCTCATCTATTATAAGCAAATATATTTCTATAAACTCACTAATATCTTCATATTTAATTTTTTCTTCTGTTAAATTATTAAACATCATGAAATCTAAGAAATAACACAAATCATATGCAACTCTTACTCTGGAGTTTAATGCTCCATACCCTCCTGTTGTATCTAAATATCTCAAATATTCATATACTCTCTTAACAGGTCTATTATAATTATCAATAACAAGAACTCCTGAAAATACTTTATTACTATCATTTAATTTTCTAACATAGTGCATTCCATTTATTTTCATTTCAACATATTTCTTTATAACCATTCTCTTTTCTTTATCCATAATTAAATCCATCCTATATTTCTCATAAATAAAAATAGTTTTGTATATGATATAAATATTATATCATATACAAAACTATCTTATACCCTTTATTTAATTTAACTTATATACATTATGATAAAATTATATATTTTTTCATATATACATACATGGACCTATCACAAATCCTAAATGATATTCTTCAATCTTTTTAGAATTTAATCCTGTTGACTTTTTCAATTCTTGTATTCCAAAGTTCTTTGTCTCATTTAATAATTCTAAACCTTTTTTAACAATAATTCTATTTTCATCAACTAAATCTACAACATCACAAACTGTTGCTATAGAAGCAAATTGTATTAACTCTAAAAACTTTTCTTCATCTATTTTAAACTCATCATATAAGCACTTAGAGAATTTTAATGCTACTCCAGCTCCACAAAGCTTTTTAAATGGATATTTACAATCACTTCTTTTTGGATTTATTACAGCATCTGCATAAGGTATAGTTTCTTTTAAGTCACCTTCACTATTTTCTCTAATTGGAATGTCATGATGATCAGTAATAACTATTTCCATACCAAGTTCTTTAGCTAGGTCTACCTGTTCAAATGCAGCTATACCATTATCACAAGTTAAAATAACTTCATATCCCTCTTCTTTAAGCTTTTTTACTCTTCCACTATGCATTCCATAGCCTTCATCTTCTCTATTTGGAATATAATAACTATAATTTGCTCCTATATTTTTTAACGCTTTGTAGAATATAGTAGTACTAATTACTCCATCACAATCATAATCTCCATAAATTATTATTTTTTTATTATTTGTAATAGCATCTTTTATTATTTGTACGCCTTTTTTCATATCTGCCATAAGATAACCATCATAAAAATCTTCAATTGTTCCATTTAAAAATCTATTAGCTTCTTCGAAAGTATCTATACCTCTATTTGCAAGAAGTCTCAATACTAATGGGTTTTCATTTATAGAATTAGAGAGCCTTAAAAAGCTCTCTTTTTTATTTACTAATATCCAATTTTCTCTCATCTTTCCTCCATAGTAGGACTATTTAAATAACATTTTTCCTTTTATATCCTCAACCTTATCTTTAGATATTTTATCTAATATTTCAAAAGCAAAAGGAATTGCTGCTGCTGGACCTTTTCCTGTTATTATATTTCCGTCTACAACTACTAAATCTTCTTTATAATTGCAGTTTCCTATTTCATTCTCAAAACCAGGATAACATGTAATGTTTTTACTATTTGTTATTTCTGCTTTTGCCAAAGTTATTGGTCCTGCACAAATTGCACAAATCCATTTATTTTCATTATTGAACTTCTTTATAAGTTCAATAACTCTATTATCATCTCTTAAATTTTTAGCTCCTGGCATTCCACCTGGTAATACTAAAAAATCATAATCTTCGATTTCTTTATCTACAATGTTTTTATCGGCTTTCACTATAATATTATGGGATGTAGTTACCTCTTTATCTTTTAGTGAAAAAGTATGGCATTCTACTTCAGCTCTTCTTAATACGTCAACAACTGTTAAAGCTTCTAAGGTTTCAAAACCATTGGCTAATAAAATTGCTACCTTCATAAAAAATCTCCTCCTATAATATAATTTCTTTAATCTCGTCATCTAAAGCAATTGTTATAATATTACTTCCTTTTCCCGCTCTATTTTGAAGCTTTATATCTTCTATATCTACTTCTTTCTTTTCTTTGTTTTTGGAAACTAAAATTATTTTATCATTAGATGTTATCGCTAATTCATTTAAATCCTCGCCATATTGAATAGCTATTATTTTTCCATAAATAACCTCATCATTTTCCTTTAAGCTTATTCCCGTTACTCCTGAAGCTACTTTTCCCATGGTATTTATATTTTCTGAGGAAAACTTTATACCCATACCTTTTTTAGTTATAATTACTATTTCTGCTACATTATTATTATACATCTCTGCTGATATTAATTCATCATTATCATACTTAAATTTATATGACAATTGTGATGAGTAGTTTCCATCAAATTCTACTAATGAAGTCTTTTTAACCATACCTTTCTTAGTAAAGAAATATATAAATCTATTATCTTCAAAGTTTTTTATAGATATTACTTTTATAATTTTTTCATTCTTTTCTAAATCATCTATAATTTTTTCTAGAGGAATTTCACCTTTATTTACTCCTGATAATAAGAAGGCTGGTATTTTAAACACTTTTCCTAAGTTTGTGAAAATTAATATATTACTTAGAGAATCTATCTTTACTTTTAGATTATCATTTTTTTTAATACTATTAAATCCCTTTATTGTTCCCTTTGAAGTTATACCTATAGAAAAATCAATAAAATCAATACTATCACTATACTCAACTTTTGTTACTTCATCTTTATTCGATAAATTAAACATCATTATTGGTAATATATTTCTTGCAGAATCCTCTATGCTAGGAATTGGCAAATTGAATACCAATCCCTTCTTAGTTTCAAAATTTATAAATTCTTTAAATTCATCTTCCTCTAGCAGACTTATATCTATAACTTCTTCAAAATCCTTAAGCTTCGTAGCTTGTAGCTTTGTGTAACTTGTTTGGAATTTATCTAAGGAACTTCTTTTAATTCCACCTCTTGATGTTATAAATTGAACATATTTATTCGGCATAAACGAAGAAACTGAAGCAGTATAGACTATGGTTTCATCTTCTAAATTTAATGTTTTTATTAAATCATCAACTCTTTCACCTTTTTCTTTCCATTTACATTCTGGAATATTTATACCCTTTGTTTGATACATATTTCCCTTATTTGTAAACAAAAGAATGTTTTCTGTAGTATTCGATTTAAATAAGAATTTTAATTCATCACCTTCTCTATACTCAATATCTTCTGCATTTGCATTAACTCTATTGAAAGTTTTTAAAGGAATCCTTTTTATAAATCCATCTTTAGATAAAGTTATCATAACATCTTCTACTACTATAAGCTCTTCTACATCTATTTTAGCTTCATTGTCATCTTTAATAATAGCTGTTTTTCTAGGATTTCTGTATTTATCTGCAACTTCCTTTAATTCAGCTTTTACTACTTTAAGAAGTTCTTTTTCGTCTGATAATATCTTTTTTAATCTTTTGATAGTTTTTTCTAATTCAGCATATTCTTTTTGGAATACTTTTATTTCAAGTCCAGTTAATCTATATAGCATCAGTTCTAAAATTGCTTCTGATTGTATTTCTGTAAATCCAAATTTATTTATAAGATTTATGCCTGCATCTTTTTTAGACTTAGATTCTCTTATTGTTTTAATAATTTCATCTAAAACATCTATAGCTTTAATAAATCCTTCAACTATATGAAATCTTTTTTCTGCAATTGCTAATTCTTTTATAGTTCTTCTTGTTACTATTTCCTTTTGATGATTTACATAATGCTTTATTATAGTCTTAAGCCCCATAGTTTGAGGTTTTCCCTCTGCTAAAGCTACCATATTAAAGCTTAAATTACATTGAAGATCTGTTCTTTTAAATAAATATTTTAAAACCTTATCTGCTACTTCTTCATCAGCTGCTTTTCTTAATTCTATAACAGCTCTTACTCCACTTCTGTCTGATTCATCTCTTATATCAATTATTGATTCTAAAGCTTTAGAATGTCTTTTATCTCCAGTCATCTCAGATATAGTTTGAAGAAGCTTCGCCTTATTTCTTCTAAAAGGAAACTCTGTTATAACTATTCCAATTTTCCCGTTTTCAAGCCTTTCGATATTGGTTTTAGCTCTTAAGGTTACCTTTCCCTCTCCCGCTTCATAAGCAGAAAGTATAGAGTTTTGTCCTATTAAAATTCCTCCAGTAGGTAAATCAGGTCCCTTTACATACTCCATAAGTTCTTTAGTTGTTATTTCCGGATTATCTATATATGCTAATACTCCATCAGTAACTTCTCCTAAATTATGTGGAGGTATATTTGTCGCAAGCCCTACCGCAATTCCAAATGTACCATTAACTAGAAGATTAGGATATCTACTAGGAAGTACCTTAGGTTCCATCTCACTATCTGAATAGTTCGGAACCATATCTACAGTATCTTTATCTATGTCTCTAAGCATTTCTATGGCAATGGGAGCAAGTCTTGCTTCTGTATACCTCATTGCTGCGGCTCCATCTCCATCCATAGATCCCCAGTTACCATGACCATCTATAAGGGTTTCTCTAGTTGAAAAATCTTGTGCCATTATAACCATAGCATCATAAACTGATGTATCACCATGTGGGTGATATTTACCTAATATATCTCCAACTATTCTTGCTGACTTATAATATGGTTTATCTGGAAATGCTTTTAATTGATATGCACCATATAATATTCTTCTATGAACTGGTTTTAATCCATCCCTAACATCTGGCAGTGCTCTATCCTTTGCAACTTCTATAGCATAAGGCAAATAGTTATCAGGCATTGCCTCCTCTAAAGGAACTCTAATTATATTATTATCCCTTGGTATATCATTAACTTTCTTCGCCATATTTTTTCTCCATCCTATTTATTAAAATTCTCCATATTTATACATATATGTTTTTCTTGGCTCAACTATATCTCCCATAAGTAATGAAACCATCTTTTCAGCTTTAGCAGCATCTTCAATCGTTACTTGAAGTAAAGTTCTTGTTTCTGGGTTTAGTGTAGTTTGCCATAATTGATCTGGATTCATTTCTCCAAGACCTTTATATCTTTGTATAAGTGCTCCTTTTCCTATTTCCTTTTTTACACTTTCAAGCTCATCATCACTATATGCATATTTATGAACTTCTTTCCCTTTAACACTTTTATACACTTTATATAATGGTGGCTGAGCTAAATATAAATGCCCATTTGCAATTAGAGGTCTCATATATCTATATATATAAGTCATCCATAAAGTTCTTATATGATATCCATCTACATCTGCATCACTCATAATTATAATTTTATCGTACTTTAAATCTTCTTCTTTATAATTATCTAAGGTACCTGTGCCTAATGCTGTATTAAATATCTTAAGTTCCTCTGATGCTAATACATTTTCTAGCTTTTGTTTTTCTGTATTCATTATCTTACCTTTTGAAGGCATTATAGTTTGAAATCTTCTATCTCTTGCTTGTTTTGCCGAACCCCCTGCTGAATCTCCCTCAACAACAATAAATTCATTTACAGTATTATCTTTCAGTGTGCAAACAGCAACTTTTCCTGCAAGAGGTGCTGCACCTTTTCCTACTTTTCTTTTTTCAGCTTCATTTATTTTTTTTATTTTTTCTCTTCTTTGAGCTGCTTGAAGCGCATTGTTTATAAGCATAGAAGCAACTTCTTTGTTATCTTCTATCCACTCATTAAACTTTGTGTAAGCTAAGTCATTCATCATTGTATAAGCTTCAGTACTCCCTAGTTTAGTTTTGGTTTGTCCTTCAAATATGGGATTTGTAATCTTTATTCTTAAGATAGCTGTCATTCCTTCTCTTAAGTCGTCACCTTCAAAATCCTTATCTTTTTCTTTTACAAGTCCAAGTTTCTTAGCACCTTCTTTAAATGCTCTTGTCATTCCTGTTTTAAATCCAGTTTCATGGGTTCCTGCTTCTTTTGTTGGTATATTATTAACATAACTCGCTATATTTTCTGTAGTAGAATCTGTAAATTGTACACATAACTCTCCAAACATTTGTATATTATTAACGCTTCTTTCCCCTTCAAAGTAAATTGGATTATCATGAAGTGTAGTTTTACTTTCATTTAAATATTCTATAAAATCTAAAAGCCCTCTCTCTGAGTAATACTCTTTTCTAAACTCATCTTTTCTTAAATCTATTAATTCTAAATACATTCCTTTATTTTGAAATGCTAATTCTTGTAATCTTTCATCTATTATGTCAACTTTAAAATCTGTGCTAGAAAAAACATCCTTATCTGGCATAAAAGTAACTCTTGTTCCTGTTTCCTTGGTTTTGCCAACTATTTCTAGTTTTGTTACAGCTGTTCCTGGCATATCTCTTTTTAGCTCTTTATCATAAGCATATTCAAATCTTTGTTTATATATATTTCCACTTTGATGTACCTCTACTTCTAACCAAGAAGATAACGCATTAACTACAGCTGCACCAACACCATGCAACCCTCCTGATGTTTTGTAGTTTTTATTATTAAATTTTCCTCCAGTATGTAACTCCGTAAAAACCATCTCTACTCCAGATTTTTTCTTAACTGGATGTATCCCTGTTGGAATTCCTCTTCCATTGTCTATTATAGTAATACTTTTATCTTTATTTATTATTATTGTAGCTTTATTTCCATATCCATTAGATATTTCATCTATAGAATTATCTAAAATCTCCCAAACACAATGATGTAATCCTTTAGTTCCTGTAGATCCTATATACATTCCAGGTCTTACTCTAACTGGTTCAAGCTTTTCTAAGGAAGTTAAATCAGTAACATCATATCCTTTCATCAAATCTTCACTCATACAAACCTCCAAAATCACTATTATTGCGTTAAACTAAACTTATACCTTAGTTTAACCATACCTTCTCATTATAATCTTTTTAATTTTATCATAATTAATCTATAAATAAAAATATAAATCTTTCTAAAGAAAATGTCAAACAAATGTTCGAGATAGATTCAAGGTAAACTCTTTATATTTTTTTATTTTATCAATTAAAAAGCTGTATTAAATTAATTTTAAAATCAATTTAATACAGCTATATATTCTAGAAATTTCACTTTAAGAAAAATCTGATTTCAAAACAATGTTTTTTACTGAACATCACAAATTTCTATATTTCTAACATGCTTTGTCGGATTCCATTCTTTATTATTTTTTCTTAGCATACCTTCAATAGTTATTGGAATCCATGTTAATGTATATAAAGAATATAATAAAAATCTAAAGAATAAAATTAGTTTCTTTTTTCCTAAGAATAATGCCGTTGCTAATAAAAATGCTAAATTATAAACTATATCTATTAATAAAACCGTTGAATAATTATCTACCTTAGTTGCAAAAATTGGTAGTATAAATACACTTAATGAATAAAATATAAGCATAACAAACAATCCTGGTGATATTTTTTTATCTAATCTCATAATTAAAGGAGTAATTAAAAATTGCATAACACCAATAACTTTAAATGAAAAATCTCCAGTCAGATAGCTAATTAAGAAAATATTAAGTCCTTCTGGACTCATGCCTTGTACAAAGCTTAAAACCGTTGATATACCAATCATTAAAGTAAAGAAAGGTTGAATTACGTATAAAGCACAATCTAAAACAAACCATTTTCTTTCTTTAAATCCCTTTTTAAGTAGCTTAAAGAAATATCTAGATGCTACATCTGTAAATCCTTGCATCCATCTTCTTCTTTGAACCCATGATTGTTTTAGAGTAAGAGGTTTTTCATCATAAATAATAGCATCATGTGCCCATCCAACTTTTTCTCCATTCAAAATTAACTTACAACTAAACTCTAAATCTTCGGTTAAGCATGTAGCTCCCCATCCAAATTCTTGTAAAATCTCTGTATCTATAGCAAATCCTGTTCCACCAATTTGATTTGATAATCCAATATTCGCTCTTGCTAGTTGATACATTCTATTCTGAGTCCAGAAAGCTATTGAATATGAAGTAGCTATCCATGAATCATTAGGATTTTTACTATCTATGTAGCCTTGTACTACTTTATAACCTTCTAGCATTTTTGAATTAATTTCTTTACACCAATTTTTTGATACTAAATTGTCAGCATCAAATACTGCAACCGCATCATATTTCTTTTGCATTTTAAATATCTTATCAAATAACCACTCTAATGCATATCCTTTACCCTTTTGATCTTTATTGAATCTTTCATAAACATAAACACCATATTTTCTTGCTATTTTAGCAGTATTATCATCACAATTATCAGCAATCACAAATACATCATATAGCTCTCTCGGGTAATCTTGATTTAACATACTTTCCACTAGTTTTCCGATAACAACTTCTTCATTATGAGCTGCAACTATCATTGCAAACTTTTTTGTAGGTGTATAATTTTTCTTTTCTGTCTTTCTTATTAAGCCAAAAAAAGCTAAAACAAAATAATACATCATCATTGCAAAGACAATAACCTGAAATACACCTGTCACAGCTAAAATAATTTCTTTCATTACATCCACTCCTATAAATAAAGGATATTTTCCTTATATTACTATTTAGTACATTATCTTTGACATCTTTATTAAATATATTCTAATAGGGGTAAAAAATCAAGTACTGAAATCTTAAAAATTCATTAATATTACTACATATAAATTTTATAAATAGTTTATTGATTTATTATTGATTAGTATATTTATCTTAATATTAATTATATCTTTATATATATTATTTTATCCTATATAAATAAAGATATAATTAATATACTCATGTAATAATTTCCTTATAATTGCGAAGCATTTTATCTAGTGAAAAGTTAATAGTGAAAAGTGAAAGAATTAAGGTACATCTACTTCAGGCAAGCTTCAGTAGGTGGCTTTCATACTAAGTTCAGATGTACAGAAATTATATTCCGCAAGTATTCAATGCCTTCTATGAAAAAAAATTTTAAATACATAGATGCAAAGCACCTTTACTCCAAAATCCTGTAAGGATTTTTTCCTCAACTTTTCACTCTTACACTTTTCACTTGTAATATTTTGCTTCACAAAATATTACAAGTTTAATTAAAAGAAAAGCCATTTAGTTATAAATATATTTTACAACTAAATGGCTTTTTATTAATAAACTCAAAATAGGGGTTGCTATTTTTGAGATTTATAACATTAAACTATACCTTGAGACATCATGGCTTCTGCAACCTTTATAAAGCCTGCTATATTAGCTCCCATTAATATATTACCTGGCTCACCATATTCTTGTGCTGCATTTTTAGAATTTATATATATGTTGACCATTATGTCTTTAAGTTTTGAATCAACTTCTTCAAAATCCCAAGATAATCTTGAACTATTTTGTGACATTTCTAATGCCGAACAAGCAACTCCACCAGCATTTGCAGCCTTTGCTGGACCAAACATTACTCCAGACTTTTGAAGCAACTCTATTGCATCTAAGTCTGTTGGCATATTTGCACCTTCTGAAACAACTTTAATACCATTTTTAATTAAAATTTCTGCTGCTTCTTTATTTATTTCCCCTTGTGTTGCACAAGGAAGTGCAATATCACATTTAATTTCCCAAATTCCTCTAAATCCTTCTGTATATTTAGCATTTGGTACATAGTCTAAATATTCTTTAATTCTTCCTCTATTAACTTCCTTAATTTGTTTTATTATATCTAAATTTATTCCATTTTCATCATATATATATCCATTAGAATCACTTAATGCTACTACTTTTGCACCTAATTCATTTGCTTTTTCACAAGCATATATAGCAACATTACCTGATCCTGATATTACTACTGTTTTATCTTTAAAACTTAAATTATTATCACTTAACATTTTTTCTGTAAAGTACACTAGTCCATATCCAGTTGCTTCTTTTCTTACTAAACTCCCACCATAGGCAAGTCCTTTACCTGTTAATACCCCTTGATCATTTGCATTTTTTATTTTCTTGTAATACCCATACATATATCCTATTTCTCTTGCTCCAACTCCTATATCACCTGCTGGAACGTCCGTATCAAGTCCTATATGCTTGTATAATTCTGCCATAAAACTTTGACAAAATCTCATTACTTCTCTATCTGATTTTCCTTTTGGATCAAAATCTGAACCACCTTTTCCTCCACCTATTGGCAATCCAGTTAGTGAATTTTTAAAAGTTTGTTCAAATCCTAAAAATTTTATTATACTTTGATTTACTGATGGATGAAATCTCAAACCACCTTTATAAGGTCCTATCGCACTATTAAATTGAACTCTAAATCCTCTATTAACTTGTACTTTTCCATTATCATCTATCCATGGAACTCTAAAAAATATTTGTCTTTCAGGTTCTACTATTCGTTCTAATATTCCTTCTTCTATATATTCAGGATGTTTATTAAATACTGGTACAAGTGAATTAAGCACTTCCTTTATAGCATTTAAAAATTCTTCTTCCCCAAAATTTCTTTTTTCCACTTTACTAATAATTTCATCTACATATTTTCTTCCAATCATATTCAAAACTCCTTTGTCCCCAATAATTCCTTTATATTAGCATATTGATATATTTTTTGATATATTTTTTCTATTTACTCTCTATTATTGTTAAATTATTAATATTATACATCTTTTCATGAGTAAATGTAAATATAAAAATTACAAAAAAGATATGTTATTTTTATTAACATATCTTTTTTATCTATTTTTTGTTTCGTTCAATATCTTCTATTATATATTTAATAAATTTAATATTTTTACCTTTATTATATAAATATATAGGAATAGATGTTATTACCCCTACTAAAGTTCCACAAATTATATCCCACATAGTATCATTTAAACTTCCATTCTGAGCCTTTAATCCAAAAAGAGAATCAGTTGTAAATTCCCATATTTCCCATACTGCAGCTGCAGATGTAGCAAATAATATTACAAAGATAACAGAAATTAATGGATGTATTTCTTTTCTTACTTTTTCATTTGTTAAATATAAAAATAAAACATAGCCAATTATAGCAATTATCGCTCCTGATAATAGATGTAGAAATTTATCATAGTTAGTTATAGAATAAAAATCTAAAACACTAGCTAAATACATTGATAAAAAAATGAACAGCATATTAATATAATATATAACTTTTGCTCCCTTGAGAAAGGTTCTTATATATAACGAATATACTCCAAGAATAGTTATAAACGTAAGGCCTATTCTGAAAAGTTTTTCTATATCTATATTTATTAAGTAATATATTGAAGTTGCTAATAGTACTCCAATAAATGAAATAGCAAATATAAGTTCATTGTTATGATTTTTTTCTTTCACTATTATCACCTCTAGAATTTATAATTTTATTTAACTGATTGTCTTTTTACTTTTAAATAAAATTAATGCTGATATTGCCCCCATTATTAAACCACCCAAATGTGCGTAATTATCTATATTAGATATAGTTATTCCTATAATTACATTTATAGCTAGAGTCTCTAATATATTTTTTACATATTGTTTTCCAATTTTATTTTTTTCTTTTAATCCAAATACTAACATAGCACCCAAAAGTCCAAATATAGCACCTGATGCTCCAACCGATACACTATTTGGATTAAATAAATAACTAAATAATGATCCCGATAAAGCAGACAAAATATAAATTAATATATATTTTTTACTTCCATATATATATTCAACTTCTTTTCCTATTATATTAAGTGCACTCATATTAAATAAAATATGCATTATTCCACCATGTAAAAAAGTAGATGTTATTAATCTATATATTTCCCCTCTATTAATTAAAATATTAACTTTTGCACCCATTTGAATCAAAGTATATATGTTAATATCAATTAAATTTCTTGATTTAATAATTTCAATCAAATACACTAAAATATTTAAAATAATTATTGTATATGTAACTTTATATTTTTTGAAATTTATTTTCTTCTTATTATTTTCATTTATCATGTAATTTATAATAGGAATAAATGCTTTAGAACCTTCACTAGAATATAGTATTTTCTTATCTTTTACTGAAAATATTAGTTTATTGTAATAATTATTTTTATTATAATTTATATATTCTTCTGAAGCTAAAATTATTAAATTTACTACAAATCTTTTATTTAAAGATTTTAAAAGATACTCTTTTGCTTCATTAAAATCTACTTCTTCATTCATATCATTTGATACAACAACTGAAACTACTACTTCATTTAAATCAATTAACCCTATCCATCTTTCTTCTTTATGAAATTCGCTATAATAACTTCTCATAAAAAAGTTTAGTTCTTTAGTTAATAAACCAAAAAATATTTTTTCAAAATTCTTCAAAGTCCATCCCCCTTAATTAGCGCAATAAAAATATTAGTAAGCAATCAATAAAAATTATTAATTGCTTACTATTAATAAACTTCTCCAAAATTTACCGCAAAAAGTTGTGAACTATACCTTGTAAATCATAAAATGAAATAAATTGTTAATTGAAATTTATTTCTTTATCTAGCATATCTAAAAGTTCATTAAATCTTTCAACAGTTGCTTCTAGAGGTTGTGACGTAGTCATATCAACTCCTGCTTTTTTTAATATCTCTATTGGATAATCACTTCCACCACTTTTTAAGAATTCAATATATTTAGAAACAGAATCTTCCTTTCCTTCTAGTATTGATTTTGCAAAGGCTGAAGCTGCTGCATATCCTGTAGCATATTGATAAACATAAAAATCTGAATAAAAATGTGGTATTCTAGCCCATTCAATATCAATTTCTTCATCTACTACCATATCTTCACCAAAATATTTAACATTTAAATCATGCCAAGCTTTATTATAATCTTCAGCAGTTAAAGACATTCCTTTTTCCAAGCTTTCATGAGTAAATAATTCAAATTCTGCAAACATAAGTTGCCTAAATACAGTTGTTCTTATTTGCTCTAACTCTTGATTTATTAAATATAATTTTTTCTTTTTATCAGTTTCTTTATTAATTAAGTAATGAATAAGAAGAGCTTCATTTGTAGTTGAGGCTACTTCTGCACAAAACAAAGTATAACCTGCATAAATATATGGCTGCTCTTTTCTTGAATAATAAGAGTGGATAGAATGACCCATCTCATGTGCTAAAGTGGATACATCATGTAATTCATAATTGTAGTTTAATAAAACATATGGCATTGTTTTATATCCACCCCAAGAATATGCGCCTCCCCTTTTGCCTTTATTTTGATATATATCTATCCAACCATTTTCTACACCATTCTTAAAAATATTTAAATATTCTTCTCCTAATGGCTTTAACCCTTCTAAAACCATATTTACACCATCATTAAATTCTATATGCTCTTTTGGTATCTCTATTACTGGAACATATAAATCATACATATGCATTTCATCTAATCCCAATAATTTTTTCTTTAAAGAAACATATTTATGAAGTGATTTTAGATTCTCATTTATAGTTTTTATAGAATTTTTATATACTTCAACTGGTATATCATTTGGACTTAATGATGATTCTAGTGCAGAATTATACTTTCTAACCTTAGCTCCAAAATTAAAATTCTTTAGTGAGCTTGTTAAAGTAGTTGAAAATGTATTTTCTAAATTTTTATATTCTTTAAATAAAGTTTTAAAAGCTTCTTTTCTAACTTTTCTATCTTTACTTTTTATAAATGATGAGTAATTTCCTTCTGTTAACTCTACATTTTCACCATCTTCATCAATTATATTCCCAAATTTCATATCTGCATTTGTTAACATATTATGAATAGATGATGGAGCATCTAAGCAATCTGAAACTTGTGCTAGTAATTCTTCCTGTTCTTTGCTTAATATATGAGGTTTTTCCTTTAATATGTCCTTAAACATAAATGAATAAACCTTTAATTTATCATTACTATCTATAATATTCATTATAAATTCATCATCTAATGATAATATCTCTGGTACAAAATAAGCTGTATATGATGCAAATTCAGCCATATAAGAATCTATCTTGTTCATCATAGCTTGATACTTTGAATTTGATGTATCCTCATCACATTTTAAATGAGCATATACATAAACTATTTCTGCTTTTATTCCTAAATCTATATACTTTTCTAAGTAATTTAAAATATTTTCAGCATTATTTAGTTTGCCTTCAAAATCTTTAAGAGAAGGCGATTCTTTTTTTAGTTCCTGGAAAGCATTTTCCCACGCATCATCATTTGAAAATATTTCATTAACTTTCCATTTATACTTATCTTCAATTTCTTCTCTCTTTTTCAATATCTTTAATTCACTCATAACTTCTGCCTAATTTATTAGGCTCTCCTTTCTAATTATAGTCATCTTCTTTACCTTCAATATCCTTAAAGGCATTTTCCATAGCTTCTTCGATTAACTCAACACATCTTGTTATTCGTTCTTTCATGAATTCATAATCATCTACATATTTAAATTTTACTAAAAAAGTAGGATTATATTCATCTAAAGAATCCTCAATTTCAAATTCTTCCTTTATAAAAGCATCATAATTAAAAACATCATATATTGCTGAGTATTCCCATTCTTCTACATCTTTATTTGTATCAAAATATAAATTTACAACTTCATTGCTAACAAAAAGCTTTTTTACATATAATGCCCCTTCTGAAACTTGAAAACTTCCAAGCTCCTTAGTTATAAATCCCGTTTCTTTATCCTTTTCCATTAATACTAAACTTGAAAAATCCATATATATTCCTCCAATATTTTTACTTTGGTTTTATTTAACTTATCTATATTATATGTTTTATTCATAATATAAATCAACAAAACTATGGTAATTAACTATTAACAATTTATGATCAATAACTTAACTAAGAAAATCTGCTCAATTTCTTAGTTAAAATAGCTTTGTAATTTAAAACTATGTCAATAATACAAATAAATAAGTAAATTTATAATATATCTAAAGTTATTGTTGCAAACTATTCGCATTTTCATATATAATAAGTCTAGATTATTTAGGAGATGATTTTTTAATGATTAATATAAAAGACTTATGTTTTTCATATTCTAATAAACCACCATATTTACTTAAAAATATAAACTTAAACATACAAAGTGGTATATATTTATCTATAGTTGGTGAAAATGGAAGCTGTAAAACTACATTAATAAAACTAATACTTGGCTTATTAAAACCTACCTCTGGTAGTATAGAAATTAATTCAGATTCAATTGGGTATGTTCCCCAAAGACTTGATTCTTTTAACTCACAATTTCCAATTACAGTTAAAGAGGTTTTACTATGTCATAAAAAAACTTTGAAAAATAAAAATATAAATATCTCTTCAATCCTTGAAAATGTTAGTATGAGTGATTATGAAAACAGACTTCTAGGTATGCTATCTGGTGGACAACAACAAAGAGTTCTTATTGCAAGAGCTTTAATGGGTAATCCTGATATAATTATTCTTGATGAACCCTCTACTGGCGTGGATGAAAAAAATCAAATTGAAATCTACGGTATTTTAAAGAAATTAAATGAAATTGATAAAAAAACTATTATATCAATAGAACATAATATAGATATTGCTTTAAAGAACTCAACTCATATTCTTAAAGTTGATAATGGAAATATTAATTTATTTACCACTGATGAGTATAAAGAGTTTAGAAATAAAAGTTTTAAATTAAATGATGCTATTTAAGTTTATTATTAGGAAAGGTAGATAATATGTTTCAATTAGATTTTATGCAAAATGCCTTTATGGCTGGTTTTATAATATCAATACTTTGTCCTTTCATAGGACTTTTTTTAGTGCTTAGACGATATTCAATGATTGGTGATACACTTTCACATTCTTCTTTTGCTGGTGTTGCTATTGGTTTAGTTATAGGGGTTAATCCATTAATAACAGCCTTCTTATTTACAACACTTTGTGCTATAGTTATAGAATTCTTAAGAGAATATTATAAAAAATATGCTGAACTTGTTATGTCTTTAGTTTTAACCTTTAGTTTAGGTATAGCTATCATACTTATAAGCAGTGGTAAAGCTTCTGCCAAGGTAAATTCATTTTTATTTGGAAGTATTCTTACCGTTTCTAAAGAAGATATTTTCTTAATTTTGATAGTTGGAATTATTTGTTTAGTTGCTTTGATCTTTTTATTTAATAAGCTTATTTACATTACTTTTGATGAAGAAGGTGCAAAGACTTCAGGAGTAAAAGTAAAACTTATAAATTATATTTTTACTATACTTGTTGGCTCAACTATTTCTATGTCAATAAGAGTAATGGGAATACTTGTTATATCATCCATAATGATAGTGCCTGTTGCAACTGCAATGCAATTAAAAAAGGGATTTAAGACAACATTACTATTCTCCATAGGTTTTGGAATGTTTGATATTATGATGGGATTATTTTTATCATATTATATTAATAGTGCTCCAGGGGGTACTATTGCAATTACATCTGTGTTCACTTTAATTTTAGTCATAATCTTCGATAAATTTTTTAATTTAAAACAATAAATATAATAAGGGGCTGTCGCACTAATAATTAGTGCACAGTCCCTTTTTGTGCAAAAAAATAAATCCTAGACTCCATGAGTTTAGGATTTATGATAAAATATTTTTATGCACAAAGAAAATATTTTACAAAAGAATTATACATTAAACCAAAAGTTTTAT
>NZ_LBMX01000090.1:0-17931 GCF_001010885.1 Clostridium sp. C8
TTATTAAATAATAATTATTATTAATACATAGTAATTTTCAAAATGTTAGGAGGAAAAATTTATGTCATTAATAGGAAAAAATTTAGAAGACTTTAAAGTTCAAGCTTACCACAATGGTAATTTCAAGGAAGTATCAAAGGAAGATGTTTTAGGAAAATGGGGAATATTCTTCTTCTATCCAGCAGATTTCACATTTGTTTGCCCAACTGAACTAGGAGATTTAGCAGATCATTATGATAGCTTTAAGGAAATAGGAGCTGAAATTTATTCAGTATCTGAAGATACACACTTTGTTCATAAGGCTTGGGCTGATACAACAGAAACAATTGGAAAGGTTAAATATCCAATGTTAGCTGACCCTACTGGAAAATTAGCAAGAATGTTCGAAGTTCTTATTGAAGAAGAAGGTCTTGCATTAAGAGGAACATTTATAGTTGATCCTGATGGTATAATTCAAGCTTACGAAGTTCATCAAAATGGAATTGGAAGAAATGCTGAAGAATTATTAAGAAAAGTTCAAGCTGCTCAATTCGTAAGAGAACATGGTGATCAAGTTTGCCCTGCAAATTGGACTCCAGGTGAAGAAACTTTAGTACCAAGCCTAGACTTAGTTGGTAAACTTTAATATAAAACATACGAGGAGTTAATCTCTCCTCATTATATATGAATCATACATTAAAAATTAGCGAGGAAACTCGCTATTTTTTTAATAAACTAATTAATAATAATTATTATTTAATAACATTGTTGGAATATTGAGGAGGAATTTATGAATAAAATATATGATTTAATTATAATTGGTGGAGGCCCTGCCGGCTTATCTGCAGGCTTATACGCTGGTAGAGCTAGACTTAATACTTTAATAGTAGAAAAAGAATCTACTGGTGGTCAAATAAATAGTACATCTGAAATTGTAAACTATCCTGGTGTTGTAAAAACAACTGGACCTAATCTAACATCGGATATGAGAACACAAGCTGAAAATTTTGGAGTTCAATTTCAAACTGCTGACGTACTTGATATCAATTTTGATGAAGATATTAAAACTATTAAAACAAATAATGGAGAACTTAAAAGTAGAGCTGTAATTATAGCTACAGGAGCTTCTCCAAGAAAACTAGGTTTCCCAGGTGAAATAGAATATGGTGGTAGAGGCGTTGCCTATTGTGCTACTTGTGATGGAGAATTCTTTAAAGGTTTAGAAGTTATTGTCATTGGTGCAGGTTATGCTGCTGCTGAAGAAGCTATTTATTTAACTAGATTTGCTAAAAAAGTAATTATAATAGCTAGAGAGCCTGAATTTACTTGTGCTAAATCTATAGGAGATAAAGTAAAAGCTAACTCAAAGATTGAAATAAGATTTAACACAGAAGTTTTAGAAGCAGTTGGTGATGATGTTTTAAGATCTGTAAAACTTATCAATAATGTTACTAATGAAAAGTCTGAGTACTTCCCTCCTAAAGAAGATGGGACATTTGGTATCTTTGTATTTGTTGGATATGAGCCACAAACTAAGATCTTCAAAAATAAGATTGAAATGGATAGATACGGATATATACTAACAAACGAAAATATGGAAACTAATATTAAGGGTGTATATGCTGCAGGTGATTTAAGGCCTAAACTATTAAGACAAGTTGTAACAGCTGTTGCAGATGGTGCTATTGCTGCAACAGATGCTGAAAGATATGTTGCTTCTGAAAAAGAAAGACTTGGAATAGTTGAAGAAGAAGTTATTGAAGAAAAAGTAGAAGTTAAAAAAGAAGAGTCTACTAGTAGTAAAGCTTTATATGGAAGAAGCAAATTATTAAATGATACTTTAAGAAATCAATTAAAAGGTATATTAGCTAAGATAGAAAATAATATTTCATTAGTTTCAATAGTTGATGAAAGTAACTCTAAATCACTAGAGTTAAGAGATTTAGTTTTAGACATATGTGATTTAAGTAATAAAGTATCTTCAATAATCTATAGAAAAGGTGAAAATCCTGAAATGGAAGATAAAGTTCATGCAAATAAATATCCTATAGTTGCTCTACTAAATAAAAACGGTAATTATAGTGGTGTTAAGTTCCACGGAGTACCTGGAGGTCATGAATTGAATTCATTTATCCTAGCTATTTATAACCTAGCTGGTCCAGGTCAAGCATTAAATGAAGATATATTAAATAAAATCAAATCTATAGATAAACAAATAAATATTAAGGTTGCAGTATCACTTTCTTGCCATGTTTGTCCTGAAGTTGTAACTGCTGCTCAAAGAATAGCTATAGAAAATCCTAATATCGAAACAGAAATGTTAGATTTATCAAACTTTAAAGATATTAAAGATAAACATAAAATCATGAGTGTTCCTGCACTAATCATAAATGATTCTAAAGTATATTTTGGTGGTAAAAAACTTGAAGATATAGTTCAATTACTTAAATAAAATTATTAAAAGATGGAATTCAAATTTGAATTCCATCTTTTTTATGCTTCTAGTATAAAAGCTATTTATATACTATCTTAAATTAAAATTTAAAATAATTGTATCAATTAAGCTTTTAAAGCTTTATTTTCTTTTCTTTTTTCAGTTTCATCAACTACTAAGGCTGCAACTGCAGACCCTGTAACATTAGTTGCTGTTCTCATCATGTCAATTATAGCATCTACAGCCATTACCATAGCCATTCCTTCTATAGGTAGTCCTAAAGTTGATAGAACAACTGTTGTTGACATAGTTGCCGCTCCAGGAACCCCTGCTATACCTATTGATGATATAATTGTTGTTAATACTATTAAGAAATAGTGATACATTGTCATATCAACATTAAATACATTTGCTACAAATATTGCAACTATTGCTGGATATATTCCTCCACAAGCATTCATTCCTATTGTTGATCCAAGTGGAGCAACAAAGCTTGCTATATTTTCAGAAACTTTTGCATTTTCTACTAAGCTCTTTATTGTTACAGGTAAAGTTCCATAACTACTTTGACTTGTGAAAGCTACAACCTGAGCTGGGAAAATATCCTTAAAGAACTTTAATGGATTCTTTCTTGCAATAAATGATATTAAAGGAGTATGAACTAATACTATTTGTAAGATACAAGCTATATATACTGCTAAAATAACATTAATTAATGATTTTATTGTATCCATTCCATTTGATGCTGCTGTTACTGCTATTAATCCAAAAACCCCAAATGGTATAAATTGTAATACCATTCTTGTTATACTTAAAACTAATTCATAAGTTGATAATATAAAATCTTTAAATGGTTTAACCTTATCAGGATTTTTATTATCTTCAATTACTAAAGCTATAGCTATGAAAAGTGAAAATATAACTATTGGAATAACCTGATTGTTTACTATTGATGCTACTGGATTGGATGGTAAAAAGTCTAATATTACTTTTGTAAAAGCTGGTATTTCTTTTGCCTTAAAGCCTTCTACAGCAGTAAAGCTTATTCCTTGTCCTAGATTAAACACTTTTGCCATAACTATACCTATTATTGATGCAACACCAGTTGTACCAAGTAATATTACTAAAGTTTTGATCCCTATTGTTTTTAAAGTATCTAAATTTTTAAGTCTAATTATACTAGTTATTATTGATACCATAACTAGTGGAACTACTATCATTCTAATTAATGATATATATCCCTTCCCTATAACTTCAAGAAACTTTATATCTGACTTGAATATTGCTCCAAGTATTAAACCCAATGTTAAAGCTGTTAATGTTGAATAAGAAAACTTTCCTGTTTTTGATTTTACTAAATAAATTACATATAGTGCTACTATTGATAATATGATAGCTAATATTAAATTAATATTCATTTTAATTCCTCCTAGTATTTAAATTATTAGATTAATAAATTTTATTTGCTGGCCTGCAAACTTATTTAAGATAATTTCTTAAATATTGTATTCTTAGATTTTATCTAACTATTTTTTAAGATTAACTTTATTAAAATTAATCTTTGATATATTTATACATCTCATATTATGTCCTTTTGTTAAACATTTTAGAGATAATACAAATAAAAAAACCTACCACCACTGTAAATACAGAGGCAGAAGGCAAACTTCCACGGTCCCACTCTGATTAGATATATAATATATCCATCTCTTTCAGGTACAATAATACCTTGTCTCTATAATGGGAGAACCCATAAAACCCTACTAAAAATTTCGGATTTTAAACTCTAAGGTGCACTTCATTAATAAAATAGTAGACTATCTCAGCAAATTAGCCTTCTCTGTAAAAATTTATATTAATTACTTTTCCTCTTCACTGTCTTTAATCATATCGGATTACTATGATTAAATTATATCATTATTTCTCTTATTGTCAATATAAAATATATCTTATTTTTATTACAATTTTATCCATAATATTAAGTTAATATTAACTACTATATAATTAAACTTCAGGAACATTTAATAGAAAAGAGTAAGAATTAATCCTACTCTTTTAAATCTTATATTAATTTTCTATATATAAATCCACATTTTTAGGTGTTATTTTTGTATGCCCTACCTTTATATACTTATTATCTTGAATACCTTCCACTTCATCTATATTAGTTCCTGTAGATACAGCCATTGCAATGTCAAAAATAGCTTTAGCCTGTGCCTTAGCATCACTTATTACAGTTCCAGCCATCTCTCCCTTTTTTACAGAGTCCATAGCTTCTTTTATTCCATCTATTCCAACAACTAATGGTTTTTGAGTAAATACATTATTAGCATTAATTGCATGTATTGCTCCTAGAGCCATTTCATCATTATTACTAAATACAACTTCAATATTATCCCCAAACTCTTTGATCCATTGATTCATCTTAGTGATTCCTTGATCACTTTGCCAATTTGCACTATCATCTGCCAACTTTTCTAATTCTATTCCTCTTTCGGTAATTGATTTTATACAGTATTCTGTTCTTATTAGAGAATCCTGATGCCCTGGTTCACCTTCAAGCATAACATATTGAATCTTATTGTCTTTATTTTTATCTATTAAATCCTTTTTAGACAACCATTCATCTACAATTATGTCAGCTTGTAATCGTGCTGATTGTTCTGCTTGAGCACCTACATAATATAACTTATCCCATCTGCACATATCTTCTTCTACCGGTTCTCTATTAAAGAATATTATAGGTATATCAGCTGATTTTGATTTATCTATTATTGTTGATGCTGCTGTTCTATCAACTAAATTAACACATATAATATCATAATCTTGATTTATAAATCTATCTACTTGATTTCCTTGATTTATTGTACTCCCCTTAGCATCAACAAAATCAAGTATAACTTTAGTTCTATCATTATTTTCATTTTCTTTTGCTATTTCCTCTAAACTTTTAGTAATCGTTGATATAAAAGTATCATCTTGCCTGTATAGTGTTACCCCTATCTTTATCTCTTTCTTAGATTTAATATTACTATCTTCATTGCAGCCTATAATAAGAGTAGATATTAGAATTAAACTAAACATATTAATTAAATTTTTACCCTTCTTCACCTTGACCTCCTATAAGCATTGAATTGTTTATCTAACAAACGGAAATAACATCCTTTGATTTTCTTTAGAATACATATTTCTACTATTTATTATTGTTGATGTTATTATACTTCTATCTAATGTACTTCCCTCTATTTCTGATACAGAAGCTTTTACACTTAAATACCCTACATTGAAATCATTTTGTATAGCGATTGAATTTATTACTTTTTCTTCAATTAAGGATATAATCAAACTCGTACTGCCTGTACCATATAGCTCAATATTAGATTTATTTTTAATATCATTCATAACATATTTTTTAACTCTTCCTATGCTTTCTAAAATATTGGGATCAAATGTAACTATTACATCAGTTTCTCTTTTTTCCATAATATCTCTCATCTTATTGTATAGCTGAACTTCATCACTTGGAAGTTCTAAAAATTCATAGTTATTTTTACTATTACTTATTTCATCTATGAATCCTAAGTATCTTTCATTAATACTGCTACAGCTCAAATCACTTTTAATTATAGAAATCTTCTTATCAGTATTCCCATTTTTCACAACTTCTTCTGCAAGACTTTGCCCTAATTTATAATTGTCACAAGATATATATGGTATATCTTGATTTGTTTCTATTTTTGAGTCAAATAGAATTATGGGGACTTTTTTTCTTGAGCCTTCTATTATACTTACCATTTCTTGATAATCTGCTGGAGCTATTATTATTGCATCTGTTCCTGAGTTAATCTCTCTTTCCATTAATTCCTTTTGTTCTTTTATACTATTTTCTTCTAGGAGTGTAAGAAATCTTATATTTACATTCATTTCAGAAGCGGCTTGTTCCATTCCCTCTTTTATTATTCTCCACCCTTCACTGTTTCTCCCTCTTACTATTACTGAAATATCATATACCCTGACTTCTTTTTTTCTTCCTTCTTCTAAAAGTATTAAAAATGAGGCTATAAGCATAATAAGTAAAACTATAAAAATAAGTTTTTTCTTTATTCTCATTATTTTTCCTCCTTAATACTATAGTAATCAATACATGGCATATGAACTCTTATCGTAGTTCCTTCATCGGGTTCACTATATACCTCTAATCCATAATTTTCTCCAAAATATAATTTTATTCTCTCATGAACATTTCTTAATCCTATTCCTGAACCTTTCTTTTGGATATTATTTTCACTTATTAATAATTTATCTGCTACCTCTTGGGGCATTCCAAGCCCATTATCAATTATATCTATATATAAATCATTATTCTTTATATAAGCTTGTACAAGTATATCTCCATCTCCACTCATATATTCCATGCCGTGATATATTGCATTTTCAATTAATGGCTGAATTATAAGCTTAATACTAGTAAGGTCCAAGGTATTTTCTTCTGCTTTAATATCATAAGTAAATTTATTTTTATACCTTATATTTTGTATTGTTAAATAGTTCTTTGCATGTTCTAATTCATCTCTAACTGTTATAACATTTTTTCCTTTGCTTAAACTTATTCTAAAAAATCTTGCTAATGCTGTAACCATTATTATAGCACCATCATAATTTTCATTTTCTATCATCCAAATAATAGAGTCTAAGGTGTTATACAAAAAATGAGGATTTATTTGTGCTTGTAATGCATTTAATTCACTTTTTCTTTTTTCTTCCTGCTCATTCATTACATTTTTCATAAGTATATTCATTTGTTTTACCATAGCTTTTATTGCTTTTCCAAGATGCTGTATTTCATAAGAGCCTTTTTCTGATATATTTAAACTAACTACTCCATTTTCAAATTCATTAACTGATTTCTCTAACTCTTTTATTGGATTTGCTATACGTGATGATACAAACATATTAAGTGATATTAATATGAATATCCCAAAAAACATTATGAATATAGCAAATATCCTAATTTGGTAATAATCTTCTGTTATATTGGCCATTGGAGATATGGCTACTATTTTCCATCCTGTATATCCAACAGTTTTTACTGTTACCGATCTTTTATTTCCCTGAAAATTTTCAATATAATTTCCATCCTCATATTTTGCTGCTTCATAATTATTTTCTTTTATTAAATTGGAATATATCAGTTGTTGCCTTGGATGATATATTATTTCTCCATCCCTATCTATAAGATAAACATATGCATTTTTCCCCATATCAACATTTTTACATATTTGCTCTATTCCACTGAAATTCATATCTACTAAAAGTACTCCACCATTAATCTTTCCACTTTCAGTAAGTTCTACTGCTCTACTTAATGATACTACCCATGTATATTTATAATTAGGATCGTAAAATAAATTTTGTACATGTGGCGTAGAAAAATGTAAATTTTCTCTTCTGTTTATTGCACTTTTAAACCACTCATTTTCTCTTGGATCTATATTATTTTTTAATTGTTGTAATGGATATGAGGCTATTACCTCTCCATAATTTGAAAACAAACTTATACTTATAAGATAATCTTTATTTGCTTCATAAATTAAATCCATTTCCTTATCTATACTTTCAGTTGATAAATCAGTTTTCTTTATTGCTCTATAATATATAGTATCTGATATTTTCATCATTTTTCTTAAGTAAGCATCTAAATTTAAATTAACTTGTTCCAATATGGATTTATTGTTTTTAGAAACCATTTCTTCTGTTGAATTAATAAATCTTAAATAAAGTGCTCCACCTACAACTATCATTCCAATAACAGCTACTATTGTAAAAGATATAGATATTATATATTTAAAACTTGCTTTCCTATAATAACCTATTATTTTCTTTTTAATAGAACCTAACATATTAACTCACTCAATTCTTTCTGTACCTTGATGGTGATATTCCAAATTGTTTTTTAAATACATAACTAAAATAATTTGCTTCCTGGTATCCAACTTTAGTTGCTATTATATAAGTTTTATCATCTGTAGTATTTAATAGCTTTACTGCTTCTTCTAACCGTACTGATGTTAAGTAATTTACAAAACTCATATCAGTTTCCTTTTTAAATATAGTAGAAAAATAGGTTGGACTTACATGTAATTTTGAACAAAGCTTTTCTACTGACATTTCATAGTCATTATAATTATTTTTTATATAATCCTTAGCTTTTTCTACTAAAAGTTTTGATGAATTGGTTCTTTCCTTTTTTATAAGCTCATTCAATTTTATAGATTTATCTATAAACCATAATCTTATTTCTTCTATTGAATCTAACTCATTTAAATATACATAGCAATTAAAGTTTTCTCCAAAGACCTCTTTGATTTCTATATTGTAAGTTTGAGTTAATTTTAATAACGAGGTCAATACTTCCATTATATATATTCTATATTTTACTAGTGGTACAAAAGATTCTTCTAATTTTCTAAATATATTTTCAACTACTTCTTTAATTTCTTCTTTTGTTGATAATTTTATTGCATTTAGAAACTTAATTTCTTCTTGTTCATCAAATTGTAATTGTATAGAATTATCTGGTTCCACATCTTCTATATATATAGTTTTTCCATTACCTAAAATAGGTCTGTAACTTAATGCACTTTGTGCAGTGCTATATGAAAATCTTATCTTTGATATGTCATCATATACCCTTCCTATCCCTGCTGATATTGTACTTCCGAAAGTACATTCAAATACTTTAATTACTTCATTTAATCCTTTTATAAATCTCATTATTTTATCTTTTTCATCAAATGTAGCTAAAACAACTACTTTATCTGAGTATGGGAAACTTATAAATTCACAATAGTTTGCCATAATTTCATCTACTATATTTTTTATAGATATAGATATTAGTCCAACATCATTTTGCAAACTTTCTTCTTCTGAATCATAACTAATTGCACCATCTATTCCAATTAGTGATACAGATAAATATTTATTTATAAAATCTAATCCTAATTTTTTTTCATCTTCAACCCATTGTTCCTTAGTTATTCTTCCTTCTAAAGCTCCTACAAGAAATTGTTCTCTTATTACTGGAATACTTTCTAAGTAATGATTTTTTAATATTTCTACATTTCTTTTTGCATCATACTCTTTGTCCAGTTTTTCTTTTAATCTTTTTAAAACTTCTATAAGTTCAATAGAGTTAATGGGCTTTAAAACATATTCCACAACATTTATTTTAATTGCTTTATGGGCGTATTCTAAATCATCTGATCCAGAAAATATTATTATTTTAGTAGATGGCATTATATCTGTGATTCTTTTCCCTAATTCTAGCCCATCCATAAATGGCATTTTAATATCTGTCATTATAACATCCGGATGAAGTTTTTCTGCCATTTCTAAAGCTTCTTGCCCATTTTCAGCATCTCCTACCACTTCAAAACCTTGTTCTGCCCAATTTATTTTTTTTATTACACCAAGCCTTATTTCTTCTTCGTCATCTACTATCATTAATTTATATAACCCCATAAACAACCTCCCAAATAATATATGTATAACCATAAATATGTACATTCAATTGTCTAAATACTCAAAATAATTATAGCACATTTTTATAATTATTTTTATGTAAATGTTTTAAATGCAAAAAAATAGGATAAGATTTCCTAAATCTTATCCTATTTTTATGATTAATATTTAAAATTTATACTAATACACCTATGATTAATGACAATGCTAATAATATAAATAACACTGCAAGAAACCTATCCATTGTTTTAACCGATACATCTAAGTTACCATATAAAGTATCTCTAACTGTTTTTTTGGGAACTTCTTCTTTAATATTTTCCTTTACAGTTTCATTTTGCATTTAACATCATTCCCTTTTTGATTATTTTTTAGCTATATATTTTCTTACGTCTAATGAAACGGCTACTATTATTATTAAACCTCTTATTATATATTGCCAATAAGCATTTACTCCAATAAAGTTCAATCCATAGTTTATAACTTGTAGTAAAACTGTTCCAATAAGTACTCCTGGAATTGTTCCTATTCCACCAGTGAATGATACTCCACCAACAACGCAGGCTGAAATTGCATCTAATTCATAGTTAAACCCTGTACTTGTTGTTGTAGATCCAGCTCTTGCTGCTTCCAAGAAACCTGCTAATCCATAAAGTACACCTGATATTATAAATATAATCATTATGTTCTTAACTAAGTTTACACCTGAAACTGCTGCTGCATCTGGATTACCACCTATAGCAAACATATTCTTACCAAGTTTAGTTTTATTCCATACAAACCACATTATTGCAGCTACAATTGCAAGATAAAATATTAAATATGGTATTTCTACACTACCTAATCTTAAATATCCATTAACAAATTTAGTATATCTTTCATCTAAATTAGCAACTGGTTGAGCTCCTAGTGGAGGCCTATCAATATACAAACATGATGCTCCATAAGCTATAAGTTGAGTACCTAAAGTAATAATAAATGCATGGACCTTCAATTTTGCAACACCAAATCCATTTATAGCCCCAAATATACCACCAATAACTATTGCTAAAAACATTGGTAATATTAATGGTAATGCTTTTAAATTAGGATACATTCTTGCAGCATATGTTGTTGATTGTAATAATGATGCTGATATTATAGCTGTAAAGCCTAATATACGTCCTGCTGATAGGTCTGTACCTTGAAGCACAATAAGTCCTGCTACTCCTAACGCAAGTATTCCACGAGTTGATGCTTGGCTTAAAATATTAGTAAGATTCTTTAATGAAAGGAATCCTGGTTCCTTTATAACAAAGAACACTATCATTATAAATAATACTATATACAATGCATAATTCAGTAAGAAATTTTGTAAGGACTCTTTATTTAATTTAACTTTGTTCATAAGTTACACCTCTATTCTAAATATATTTAGCAGCCATAGACATAATATCTTCTTGTGACAATTTGTCTGCATCACCTATTCCAGCTACTTTTCCATTTGACATTACAAGTATTCTATCGCATATTCCTAATAATTCAGGCATTTCAGAGGATACAACTATTACCCCTTTGCCTTTATTAGCTAAATCTATAATAAGTTGATAAATTTCATATTTAGCTCCAACATCTATGCCTCTTGTTGGTTCATCCAATAGTAGTATTTCTGGATTAGTTAAAAGCCATCTTCCTATTATTACTTTTTGTTGGTTTCCTCCTGATAAACTTCTAATCAAAGTTTTTTGACTAGGAGTTTTAACCTTCATACTATCTATTGTCCATTTAGTATCTTTAGTCATCTTTTTATTATCTAATACTCCATATTTACTATATCCATCTATATTAGCAATCATGGTATTAAATTTAATATCAAGTTGTCCAAATATACCTGTAGCTCTACGCTCCTCTGTTAATAGCGCAAATCCATTTTTTATAGCCTTACGTGAATCAGAATTCTCTACTTTTTTACCATGAAGAATTATTTCCCCATCACTATGTTTAGCTATTCCAAATACTGTTTCTAATAATTCAGTTCTTTTAGAGCCTACTAAACCTGCAATTCCAAGTATTTCTCCCTTTCTTAATTCAAATGATACTTCCTTAATTGAAGGTTGAAAAGCACCCGTTAAATTTTTCACTTCCAAAATAACATCTTGTGGTTTATTTGTCTTTGGTGGGAATCTATTAGTCAAATCACGTCCAACCATTAACTTAATTATTTTATCTGTTGTAAGATCCTTAGCCGAAAGTGTATCTATCCACTTACCATCACGCATAATTGTTACATCATCTGATATTTGAAGAATTTCCTCCATTTTATGAGAAATATATATAATACCGCAGCCCTTATCTCTTAATTTATTTATAATTCTAAATAAGTGATTAACTTCTTCATTAGTTAATGATGATGTAGGTTCGTCTAACACTAAAATTTTCGCATTATATGAAACTGCTTTAGCTATTTCAACCATTTGTCTTTGGGAAACAGATAGTTTGGCCATCTTCATTTTTGGGTCAACATCTATTTCTAATTCATCTAATATTTTTTTAGTTTCTTCATACATTATTTTTTCGCTTACTATTCCAGCATTTCCTGGATATCTTCCAAGCCATATATTATCCATAACATTTCTTTGTAAAACTTGGTTTAATTCTTGGTGAACCATAGCAACGCCATTATCCATAGCTTGCTTTGGATTAGAAAACTTACTCTTTTCACCTTCTATTAAAATTTCTCCACTATCTTCAATATAAACTCCGAATAAACATTTCATTAAAGTAGATTTACCTGCTCCATTTTCTCCCATCAAAGCATGTACAGTTCCTGGTCTTACTTTCAATTGAACATTATCTAGCGCTTTAACCCCTGGAAATTCTTTACTTATATCCATCATCTCAAGAACATATTTTATATCTGCCATAACTTACTTCACCACTTTTCTATTATTTATTAAACTGCATAGTGAAAATACACTATGCAGTTTTTTTAATTCTATATGCTATATTATTTTTTAATATATTCTTGATATGGAATACGTACTGCAACTCCTGAGTCATCGAACTTATATGAAGTTCCATCTACAGCGCCTTTACCAGCTGCTAAATTCATTCCTGTTTCATATAATGCTTTAGCCATTCCTTCTGCATCTTGAAGAACTGATCCTAACATAAATCCTTTAGAAATTAAGTCTTGAGCTGCTGCTGTAGCATCAACACCTATAACTGGAATAGTTTTTGCTGCATCACCATTGTTATATCCTTGAGCTGTTAATGCTGCTATAGCCCCTTGAGCCATACCATCGTTATTAGCTATTACTGCTTCAATCTTATCACCAAATTTTGAGAACCATGCTTCTGTAGCATTTTGTGCTAACGCTTGATCCCAGTTACAAACTTGAAGTGCTAATTCTTCTGTTTTAACTCCCTTATCATTTAAAGTCGAAACTGAATATTGAGTTCTTGCAACTGCTTCTGGATTATCAGGTTCACCCTTTAACATTACATATTGTAATACTCCATCTCCATTTTTATCTATAGCTGCCTTATTACCTTCCCATGCTTTTGAAAGTATTTCTCCTTGCATAACTCCAGCTTCTTTTGCATTTGTCCCAACAAATATAGCTTTGTCATATGCTTTTATAGCATCTGCTGATGGCTCTCTGTTAAATAATACTACAGGTTTTTCAGCTGCTTTAATCTTATCGATTACTGTTGGAGCTGCTCCTGTATCAACTAAATTAACTAATAAAAGATCCACATCCTTTTGAAGTAATGTATCTATACTATCATTTTGAGTAGCTTGGTCACCTTTTCCATCATAGAAAGTAAACTCAACTTTATCTGAGTTTTCAGATTGTAATTTTTCTAAGTTTTGACGAACTGTTGAAATATAAGTATCATCGAATTTGTATAAACATACCCCAACCTTAACTTTATCTCCCTTTGATGTGTCTCCACCACTTGGAGATTCCGTCTTACCTCCACAGCCTACTAATGAAGCTGTAACCATAACTGTAGCCATTGCCATTGTAAGTAATTTTTTAACCTTTTTCATATTAACCCTCCACCTTTATAAAAATCGTTAACATTAAATTGATTTCGTTTACATTTATTATTATAAATTTATATGCTAATTACTTCCATACAAAAAACTTAACACTTCTATCGAAATTCTTAGATGTTGTTAATTGAAAAAATTTCTTTTTTATGATAGAATTTCTCGTTACTATTAAATAAATGAGGTGGTTGGTTTGAATAAAGAATACGTATTAAAATTCATTAAAGACTCTTGGAAGGCATTTCGCCCATTTTCACTAACCTTGGCAATAGGTTCTACAACTCTTGGAATTGCATCCGCATACAAAATGGGATTTATAAATTTAAATAGCTCTAGTGATATTATATTAATTTTGATTATAACTATTGCCGGTATACTAGCTCAATCCGGTGCTAATTTAGTAAATGATTATTTTGAAGGAAGTTTTAGATATTATAGACCTAGTGGAAGAAAAATAAAGTTTTTAGGAGTAGAAAGAACTTATTTTGATATATATGTTTTTCTTTGGGCCATGCTTTGCTTTGGGCTATCTTCTTTAAGTGGTTTATATCTTATTTGCATAACTGATTTAAAAATGTTACTTATCGGTGTAGTTGGAATATTTTCTGCTTATGCATATACTGGTGAACCTTTTGTTTTTAAAAGAAAAGGACTTGGAGTGCCAATTTCCTTTATAACAATGGGGCCATTAATGGTTTTAGGTGCTTCTTATCCATTTACCCAATCTATAAGCTTATATCCAATATTGTTATCTTTACCTGCTTCTTTCATTATTCCCGCTTTAATGATAAGTAATGAGATGAGAGATTTTAAAAGAGATGCTAATTTAAGTCTTGGAACATTAAGCGTTAGAATTGGAAGCAAATATAGTAAGTATATTTATAGATTTTTAGTTTTTGGAGCTTATGTATTAACGCTACTATACGTAATAACAGGATTTTATCCTGCTATTTCATTATTAGTATTTATAACATTACCAATAGCTTTAAAAGCTCATAAATCTGTTTGTAACTTTGAAAAGCTTGGGATACCGTATACTAATAATTTGCATTGGACTTTTACCCTACTTTTAATCTTAACTTTATTTATTGGATAGATCCATTTTTAGAGTAATTATAAATTAAATATTTAATAATACATCTTTCTTCTACATATAATATTTAATATAGAAAGGAGATGTATTTTTTTATGAAAAAAGGACTAAAAATATTAATAGCTATAATTGTAGTTATTATTATAATTATATTCCCTATAATTTCTAGTTATAATAAATTAGTATCTTTAGAGCAACTTGTTAATATTTCTGAATCCAATATAGATACTCAATTGCAAAGAAGATCTGATTTAATACCTAATCTAGTTAATACAGTTAAGGGATATGCTACTCAAGAAAAAGATATTTTTACTGATATTGCCAATGCAAGAAGTAAACTTTCTGGAGCTTCAAATATATCTGAACAAGCAAATGCAGATAGTGAATTATCAGGTGCTCTTTCTCGATTACTTGTAGTAGTAGAAAATTATCCTGATTTAAAATCCAATCAAAACTTCAAAGATTTAAGTATTCAGTTAGAAGGAACAGAAAATAGAATAGCTGTTGCTAGGCAAGATTATAATACAGCTGTAACTAATTATAATACTAAGATGAGAAGATTTCCTACTAATATAATTTCTTCAATATTTAGATTCGAGGAAAAGCAACTTTATAAAGCAAGTGATAATGCTAGTGAAGTGCCTTCCGTTGATTTTTCTAGATAATTATGAATGTTATAAGTAAGTTAAAAAAAATATTATTATCTTCTCTTTTAATAATTTTTAGTTTTTCAATTTCAATTTCAGCACAAGTTAATTATCCTTCACCTACAAATTATAAGTATATAAATGATTATTCGAATATACTAAATTCAAATGAAATAGAAACAATTGTCTCTTTAGGAAAAGAGCTTGAAGATAAAACTGGAGCTCAATCTATTGTTGTAATTATAGATACTACAGATAATATTCCTATTGAGAATTACTCAATAAACCTATTTCGTTCTTGGGGAATAGGGCAAAAGGCTAAAGATAACGGTTTGTTAATTTTAGTTGCCATCAAGGATAGAAAGTGGAGAGTAGAAGTTGGAAGAGGTTTAGAAGGTGTAATACCAGATGCTTTAAGTAATAGAGTCATGGAGTCCTTAGCTACAGATGATTTTAAAAACGACAATTATGGTTCTGGAATAATAAAAAGCTATAGTACTTTTAATGACCTTATTGCAGAAGAATATGGTGTTACTTTAAGCAAATCACTAAATATAGAAATTCCTAAAGAATCTAATAGGCAAGATTCAAGTAGTATTTTTGATGCCATACCTATTGGTATAATACTAGTGCTTCTTATACTTGATATAATTTTTAATCGTGGAAGAATAATAAGAACAATTTTTAAAATTCTTTTTTGGAGTAGTTTCTTCGGAAGACGCGGTGGTCCTGGAGGCAGAGGCTCCGGTGGCGGTGGCGGATTTGGAGGCTTCGGCGGCTCTGGCGGTGGATTCGGTGGATTTGGCGGTGGCTCTTCAAATGGCGGAGGTTCTTCTGGAAGTTGGTAATTTGTAAATATTCATTTAAACTTATAAATTTACATAAAAAGGAGCTGTTTTAATAACAACTCCTTTTTAGCTTTAGCTTATTTATATTTCTACAACAAAGAAACCTATTTCATATAATCCTTTGTTTCAGTATTTAATCCTTTTTTTCTTAATTTACTTTCTATAAAATACTTTACTATAGAATAAAAAATTGCAAATAATGGCACTCCTATTATCATTCCTATTATTCCCAATAACTTCCCTGCAACTAATATAGAAAATAATATCCAGAATGCTGATATTCCTATTGAGTCTCCTAAAATCTTTGGTCCTATTACATTACCATCTAATTGTTGTATAAATAAAATTATTACTAAAAACCATATGGCCTTAACTGGTGATATAAATAAAATTATTATAAAAGACGGAATTGCTCCTATAAAGGGACCAAAAAAAGGTATAACATTAGTTATACAAACTATTGCTGATACTAATATTGTATATGGAATTGAAAATATAGTTAATACTATAAATGTCAATATCCCTATTATTAAAGAATCAATTATTTTCCCTACTATAAATCTTCCAAAAGTATAATTACTTCTATGCGCTAATTCAATAATCCCATCAGCATATTCTTTTGAGAATAATCCATAAGTAATTTTTTTGCTTAATGCACATAACTTTTCTTTATCTATTAATAAATAAACTGATACTATTATTCCTAAAACCACATTCCATATACTTGAAAGAATATCAGCTAAAAAGCCACCAAATGCAGGAATTAAATTGGTTGCAAACTTAATTATGTAGTTTACTAAATTATTAAAGTTGTCTAACAACATTTGTGAGTATCGCTCTTCTATATTTAATTTCAATATTGTTTCATTTGCAAATTTTGTAGAGTTCATTATATATGTTGGAATATTATTTACTAATCCTATAACACTATCTATAAGCTGAGGTAATAAAAATTTTATAAACATACTAATTATAAAAAAAGCTGTTATATATGAAAATATTATTGCTAACCCTCTTTTTGACTTTATCTTTAATTTCTTTACATATTTCATTTCAAAAACTATTTTTTCATAAAAGTTTAATAAAAAATTTATTATATATGCAATTGAGAATCCAATTATAAACGGTTGCATTATAATAATTATTGAATCTAGTTTATCTGTAAATATAGTAACCTGGGATATTGCTAAATAAAATAATATTACTAAAATTGCAACTATAAATGAATAAGTGGCTATTGTTGTATATTTACTATTCCAATTTACTTTCATTTTATACCTCTTCCTATTATATATTTTAATTTATAATCTATATAATTATTATGCTATAAGATTAAAACTTAATAAACCTATTTATAAAATATTAAATTT
>NZ_LBMX01000091.1:0-101021 GCF_001010885.1 Clostridium sp. C8
TTTTGAGGTTGACATTTACATTTAATTTTATTTTTAATCAAAAGTCATCATAAGTAATTTATTTTTGAAAACCTTTTTACTTATGTTTAGGTTAATTTAACTTTTATCATATTAAATGATATTTTTTTATAATTTATTAATTATTAGATATATAAAATAATATAAGCCTATAGATTAGATTTTTATATCCACTCCATAGGCTTATATTATTTTAATTTATATATAAGTTAAAGATTTAAAGGTAAATTTATAATGAATTCAGTTAAATCTTCATTACTCTTTACATATATATTACCATTATATTTATCAATCAATTCTTTTACTATGTATAAACCAAAACCATTTTCTCTATCTTTGTTTTCCTTAGTTGAGAATCCTTGTTCAAAAATTTTATCAATATTATTTTTATCAATTTTAGGTCCATTATTTTGAATACTCACAACTATATTATTATAGTTATAGAAGCTTTTAATCATTAGCAATCCTTTTCCATTTAATGCTTCAACAGAATTTCTTAATATATTAGAAACTATTCTTTGTAAATCAATTTCATTTATTTTTGTATCTTCTAATTTAGCTTTTTCATCTATTAAAATATCTATATCATTTAAATCAATAGAATTAACTATTCTAGATATGAGAGAATTTTCATAACTTAAAACCTTAACTTGTGTTGAAATATTATTCCCTTCTATTACACTTTTAAAGAGCTCGCCTAACTTATCATAATTTTTCATAAGGTATGCTCCATATAAATATGAAATTTGAGAGCCATAATCATGCTTTATCTTTTTTAATTCATTAATCTTCTTTTCTAATTCTTTATTCAAATTATATATTTCATTTGACTTTTTATTTACAATTGCAAAATACCAAGTAACTGAAATAATAAATATACCTAGTAATACAAATATTACTTCCATAAAAATAGGATTATCTGTACCATTCACAATATATGAAAAAGATATTATAAAATCACATACTATTGTTATTATTATAAAAGCAATTATTGATGAGGTTCTTGATTTAATCATTAAATACACCTTATATATAAATTTCATATTCCTCATAATAAGATATGAAATAATATATGATGGTAAATACATAATTAATATCATTACTAAGCTTATATACTTATTATCTATACTTATAATACTTGTAAATAAAGAAAATATAATAAAACTTACTATTGAAATTATGCAAATTATAAAATATATTATACTAAATCCAATAGTTGCTGTTAGTTTATCTTTATAATAAGGTAAAATTGCTAACATAAGCGATATTATATGCAATATTATTATTGATAAACTATAGTTTCCCATAGCTGAAGTAATTATTATTATTACTAATGATATTATTGCTATTAATGCAATAATTTGTATTTTATTTTTTTTATATTTATGATCAATGCAATAATTTATTGTTATTATAAACATTGAACATTGGATAATACTATTAATAATATCAAAAAAACCAGTGTACATATCTAGGGTCCCCTATCTACTTTTTAGTTGCTTCTCTTTATATCGTATAGCATATTGCTTATACAGATTAACGTCCCCTATCTTAATTTTTTAATTGCTTCCGGCATTTCTTCTGCCCCTATTCCTGCTAATGATGATGGACCTATGTTTATTAACATTGCTGCTAATAATAATGTAAATGATCCTAAATACTTCTTTATTTTCATTGTTCCACCTCCTTATTTTTATCATATTTTTAAATACTGTAAATCTCTTTATTGTCCAAACTAATAGTACACCATTCTAGATAGGTTTCCCTTGATATTTATTAAACATTAATATAGCTTGTACTAAAATTGTCCAAACTATTATTTGAGAAGCCCATGTAACTTTAAAAATAATAATTGATACTAAAATTAATGCTAAAGAATTTATAATTCCTATCTTCCTATTCTTTTTAATAAGATCTTCTCTTGTTATTGGCATTCTATTATCTATTATTGGTGCCTTATTATAGATAGAAAATATACTTACTAAATTTAATATAATGCAACCAATTAAATTTAACTTATTAGTTTCAAATAAAACTATTATTATTGCAACTACTATTAACGTAGCAATAAAACATTTTATTTGAGTGTCTTCATGATATCCACCTATAAATGGCTTTGTAATTGACATTATAAATATTATAAGTAAGCTTTCCTTAAAATATCCTAATAAAGAAAATATAAAAATTATTAGTGAAAATTTTATAATTTCATATACAAGAATCTTTAAAGCATACTTAGCTTGTTCTATTTGGTCATTATTATAATTATTATACTTTCCTAAATCATCTACAAACCTATATATTAGCTTTTCTACCATAAAACCCCTTTTTTATTTGTTATATTTTATTTAATATTATATTTCTTATTATATCACTTATTTGTTTATGATTCTACATTTTTCACTGCATTTAGTGGGTATTTTTGTATTAGTTCCAAAAAATAAGATGTTATATAAACTTCTTTATATAACATCACCTTAATCTATAATTTTTCTGTTACATGCTACCTGTTACCTGTCACTTTGTTATGCCCTTACTCTATAAACTGTGAATTACTCTAAGTACTTCTTCCCCGTATTTTTCAAATTTCTTTTCTCCCATGCCTCTAATATTAAGTAATTCTTCCTTGTTTTTCGGAATTTTATTAGTAAGCTCAATAAGAGTAGAATCTGAAAATATAATATATGGTTTAATTCCTAGCGTATTTGCCTTTTCTTTCCTCCATAATCTTAACTTATTAAACAATTCCTTATTTTCCATTTTTTCTTCAATATCTTCGCTTAACTTACAAATTACTTTTTCTTTTGATTTTAGTACTCTTATCGATTTAGGATTTAATTTTAACATTGAGTATGTACCTTCCTTTAAATTTACATATTCTAAATCCAACAATGTCTTAATTAAATCTCTTATAAATTTGCTACTATACTCTTTCATTATCCCATATGTACTTAAATTATCTAACTTATTTTGAATAATTTTAGGGCCTTTAAATCCTCTTAAAATATCAACTAATACAGAAATTCCATACATTTCTCTTGTCCTATAGACACATGATAAAATCATTTGAGATTCTACTGTAAAATCTCTAAGTTCTTCATTATTTAAACAATTGCTGCAGTTATTACAGTATGGTCTTACCTTTTTATCTCCAAAATAGTTTAAAATTAAATTCCTATAACATTTATCATACTCACAGAAATCAACCATATTTTGAAGTTTTCTTATTTCAATTTCTTTTCTTGTATCTCCAGCTGTGGTATATATTAAATATTCTAATGTTCTTATATCTTCTCTATTGTACAAAAGATGGCACTCTGTTTTTTCTCCATCTCTACCACCCCTACCTATTTCTTGATAATAAGATTCAAGATTTTTGCATAATGTAAAATGTATTATATATCTTACATTAGATTTATCAATCCCCATTCCAAATGCATTGGTAGCAATCATTACATTAAAATTATCTTTTAAAAACTCTTCTTGATAATAACTTTTTTCTTCATCTTTTAATCCACCATGATACTTTGCTGCTTCTATTCCTCTTTCCCTTAGATAATAATATAAAGCATCAACTTCTTTTCTTGTTGCACAATAAACTATTCCTGAGCTTTCTTCATGATCTCGTACATAATCTTTTACAAACTCTGCTTTATCTTCTTCTTTATGCACACATATTAATAAATTTTCTCTATCAAAGCTTCCTAAATATATATATGGATTAATAAATTCTAAAAGTTCTAAAATATCTTTTCTGACTTCACTTGTTGCCGTTGCCGTAAATGCAGTAACTACTGGTCTTACATTTAAACTTTTTATAAAAGGAGCTATATACCTATAACTTTTCCTAAAATCATGTCCCCACATTGAAACACAATGCGCTTCATCTATTGCAATTTGACTTATCCAAAGTTTTCTTAACATTTTATTGAAATATTCATTTTCTAATCTTTCCGGGGCTATATACAAAAGTTTGACGTCTCCATCATAACATTTCTTTAATATTTCCTTTATTTCATCTAAACTTTGAGTACTATTTATATATTCAGCCTTTATTCCTATATCATTAATTGAATCAACCTGATCCTTCATTAATGATATTAAAGGAGATATAACTAAAGTAATTCCATTAAAAATTAAAGCAGGAATCTGATAACAAATTGACTTACCTCCACCTGTTGGCATAATGCAAAGGCTATCCCTTCCTCTTAAAATATTCGATATTATCTCATTTTGGCCTTCTCTAAAGGAGTTATATCCAAAATATTTTTCTAAAATCTCCATTGCTTTATTCATAATGTTAATCACTCCTTTCTCCTTAAGATTCTACCATATTTTTCACTTCTTAAAACAGCAATAAAAAAAATTGCGAAGTAATTTATTCAGTGCACAGTTAACAATTTACAATTCACAATTTCTTGGATAAAGTAACAAGTATAAGATGGTAGATTTTTAAACGAAATACTGACTAAATATATAATCTTAATTTATTTTAAAATAAATTCCATCTTATTTTTGATTATGTTTACGTTTGTTACCTGATACCTGTTCCCTGTTACCTATAAAATGAGAACAACTGTGAACTGTGCCATATGAACTGCGAACTAGAAATTTTACTTCGCAAAATATTACATTTATTGATTTAACATTTTAATTATTTTTTCATTTTGATCTTTTGTCAAATTAAGTTTTTCTGTTACATTTAATAGTTTATCGAAAAGTTCATTTTCTCCTATCAAATTTCTTAAATAACTAGTTATGGAATTACTTATTTCTAAAACTATTTGAAGACCTTCTATTCTTTCTTCGTCATTAAGTTCATTTTGCTCTATTGCTCTATATAATATATAGCCGTAAACAGAACATAATTCAACGTAGTCTATTATTTCATCTGATGATATTTTGCTAATCATATATTCAATTTGTACTGGTGAATATTTTTTATAAATATCATTATTTATATTAAAATGTAGAGATGCATTTATAAATTCATCTTTTAGATTATTTGTTACTTTCGTATTTAAGTAATTTAAAACTAGTCTATATATTATAACATTCATTACGATTGTCCCCCTAAATAATTCCTATAATTATAATTTATCATAATATTGCAAATTTTGAAATTGTATTATATAAAATTTATTATATATTTTTATTGACAATTAAAAGAAGTTCATATATCTATAACATTATTTTTAAGTCAGATTTTTAAGATATAATATTTATAATAAGAATCTATATAAAAAAATACCTATGCAACCATAGGTATTTTTTTGTTTATAATATTTCTTTTACAGCCTTTATAATTTCATCGCTTGTTAAACCATATTTTTTCATTAATTCATCAGGAGTTCCTGATTCACCAAAAGTATCTTTTATTCCTATAGATTTTACTTTTGTTGGTTCACTACTTGTTACAACTTGAGAAACAGTTGCTCCAAGTCCACCTATTATAGAATGTTCTTCTGCTGTAACTATTCCTTTAGTTTCTTTTGCAGCTTTAATTATTAATTCTCTATCTATTGGTTTAATAGTAGATATATTTATAACTCTTGCATTTATTCCTTCTTCTTTTAGCTTATCAGATGCCTCGATTGCTTTTTGAACCATCATTCCAGTTGCAATTATAGCTACATCATTTCCATCTCTAAGAGTTACACCTTTTCCTATTTCAAATTTATAATTATCATCAAATATATCTTCTGTATTACATCTTCCGAATCTTAAATATACTGGACCTTCAAAGTTAGCTGCTGCTTTTGTAGCTTGCATAGCTTCTCTATGATCAGCTGGTACTATTACAGTCATATTTGGAAGTGCACTCATAAGTGCAATATCTTCAACAGATTGATGTGAACCACCATCTTCCCCAACTGTTATTCCTGCATGAGTTGCAGCTATTTTAACATTCATCTTTGGATAACATATTGAGTTTCTTATAACTTCAAATGCTCTACCTGTAGCAAATACTGCAAAGGTACTAGCAAATGGTATATTACCAACATTAGCAAAACCTGCTGCCATTCCCATCAAATTTTGTTCTGCAATACCAGCATTGAAAAATCTATCCTTAAACATATTCTTAAAATCACATGTTTTTGTAGACTTAGAAAGGTCTGCATCAAGTACTACAACTTTTTCATTTTCTTTTCCTAATTCTACTAATGCCATGCCATATGATTCTCTTGTTGCTTTTCCCATTATAAATACCTCCTATTTAGTAATTTCCATTATAGCTTGTTCTGTTTGCTCTTTGTTAGGTGCTTGTCCATGCCATCCTGCTTGATTTTCCATAAAGCTAACACCTTTACCTTTTACAGTCTTAGCTATTATTACACTTGGCTTTCCTTTAACTTCTTCAGCTTTCTTAAATGCTTCATCTATTGAATCAAAATCATGTCCATCACATTTAATTACATTAAATCCAAAACCACTAAACTTTTCATCTAAAGGATTTATTCCCATTACTTCTTCATTTTTCCCATCAATTTGCAATCCATTAAAATCAACTATTGCAACTAAATTATCTAATTTATAATGAGCTGCTGCCATAGAAGCTTCCCAAACTAAACCTTCTTGAAGCTCTCCATCTCCTAGTATTACATATACCTTTGAATTGCTTTTTTGAGCTTTTAATCCCAATGCCATTCCTACAGCATTAGATATTCCTTGACCAAGTGAACCTGTTGATACATCTACTCCTGGAACATGCTTTGAATCTGGATGTCCTTGAAGTAATCCACCTGTTTTTCTTAATGTCTTTAACTCTTCCTTAGGGAAAAATCCCTTTTCAGTTAATACTGAATAAAGCGCTGGAGCCGCATGACCTTTACTTAAAACAAATCTATCTCTTTCCTCCCATTTAGGACTACTAACATTTATATTCATTTTTTCATAATATAAATATGTTAATATATCAGCACAAGATAATGATCCTCCTGGATGCCCTGACTTTGATTCATAAAGCATTTCAATTATATTTTTTCTAACATTCTTTGATACAGAAATTAAGTTTTCTTTATTCATAACTTACACCACCCAATCTATTTTACTGTTTTTCTCTCAACTAAATAAGGTTTCAAATTTATAACTTTTTTTGTGTTATTATTGTTTTTTGCAATATCCATTAATAGAGCAAAAGCTTCTTTTCCCATATTATAAATAGGTTGTGCAACACTTGTCAATTCTGGTTCTATAAAGGAACAAATCCCAATATTATCATATCCTAATATATTTATGTCTTTTGGTATATTAAAACCTTTTCTTATTAGAAATTTAATTCCACCTATAGCCATTACATCACTACTATAAAATATTGCATCTATTTTTTGATTCCTATCTATTAATCTTTCTGTTGCTTTGATTCCGCCTTCTAATGAAATTTCATCTTCCTCTATTAACTCTTGATTAAAAATATTATATTTACTAGCTATTTTACAAAAGTAACCAAGCCTTGAATTAGATATAATTTCATTTTTATTAGAACCAATGAAGGCTATATTTTTACATTCCTTTTTTATTAAATAGTCTAAACCTATTTTTATCCCCTGTTCATTGTCACAAAAAACACCATTGATATCTTCTTCTATATCATCTATATGCCTGTCAACAATTACAAATGGAACTTCATTAGCTTTTAACATATTAATTGAATTATTTTGCTTACTACTTGCTACAAGTATTACCCCATCTACTAACTTACTTATTAATAACCTTATGTATTCCTCTTCTCTTTTTCCGCTATTAAAAGTATTACATAAGATAATGCTATAACCTTCCTTTTCAGCTTCTATCTCTATAGCTTTTGCCATTTCTGCAAAGAATGGATTTTCTATATCTGGAATAACAAAACCTATGGTATAACTTTTTTTGGTACTTAACCCTCTTGCAAATGAATTTGGTATATAGTTAAATTCCTTTGCTGCTTCTAAAATTCTATTTCTTGTTTCTTCCGAAACACTTATATCTTTATTATTTAATACCATTGATGCTGTAGTTCTAGATACATTTGCATATTTTGCTATGTCTAGAAGTGTTATCTTCCTCATAAATTCCACTCCTTATTGCAATTTTACATATAGAATTATATCATAATTTATTAATATTTATTTGACAATTTTGCTAATAATTTTGATTACTTATAATTTTTAAATCTGCTGCTATTTCTTTATCTACTGATTCTCCATTATATATCTTAGAAGCAAGCTCTACTCCTAATGCTCCAATTAGATCTGGTTGTTGTGCAACTGTTGCAATCATTTCACCCTTTTCAACAGCATCTAAAGCATCATCATTCCCATCAAATCCAATGACCATAGCATTTATATTACTTGTTCCTATTGCTTTTGCTGCTCCAAGTGCCATTTCATCATTATGTGCAAACACCACTTGAATATCATCATTACCCTGTATTATATTTTCCATAACTGAAAGACCTTTTTGTCTGTCAAAATCCGCTGCTTGACTTGAAACAAATTTAATATTTGATTTATCATCTAAAATACTATGAAATCCTGCTCCTCTATCTCTAGTTGCTGAGGCACCTGGAATGCCTTGAAGTTCAACTACATTTATAGTAGATTCAGTACCTATTTTTTCTAAAACGAATTCTGCTGCCATGGCTCCGCCCTTTATATTATCTGAAGCAATATGACTTGTAACTTCTCCGCCATTTGATTGTCTATCTAATGTTATTACTGGTATATTTGCTTCATTTGCAACTTCTACTGATTTAACAACTGCATCACTATCTGTTGGGTTTATTAGCAAGGCTACTACACCAAGTTGTATTAAATCTTCTACATTTGCTCTTTCTTTTGCCGGATCATTTTGTGAATCTAAAACTATTAATTCAAATCCTAGCTTTTCTGCTTCCTTTTCTGCTCCTTCTTTCATACTAACAAAGAAAGGATTATTTAAAGTTGATAAAACTATTCCAACTTTTTTGTCACTATTTCTTTTTGAGCATCCTATAAAGAAACTCATTGAAATTATGGCTGCTAGAGAAAATGCTAATATCTTTTTTATACCTTTCATGTTATCTCCTCCTATTTCAATTATGCTTTCTTTCTGCTCTTTTTATCTAATAATACAGCTATTAAAATAACTAATCCTTTTACTATTGATTGATAAAATGGTGATACATTCATTAAGTTTAATCCATTATTTAGCACTCCTATGATAAGAGCACCTATTAGAGTTCCTGTTATTTTTCCTTCTCCACCTGAAAGTGATGTACCACCAATAACTACTGCTGCTATTGCATCTAATTCAAATCCTGTTCCTGCGTTAGGTGATGCTGATCCTATTCTGCTAGTTATAATTACACCTGCAATTGCTGATGCAAAGCCTGAAACTACATATACTAAAGTCTTAATTTTATCTGTATTTATGCCTGATAATCTAGCTGAGTCCTCATTTCCACCTAGAGCATAAAGATATCTTCCAAATCTTGTTTGTGATAATACATAAATTGCTATTATGGAAACTATTACAGTAATTATAACTGGAATTGGTATAAATCCTAATTTTCCATTACCTATATTAACAAACTTCTCTGCTAACTTTGAGATTGGAGTTCCATTTGTAAAGACTAAAGTTGCACCTCTAAATACTGTCATTGTTGCAAGCGTTGCTATAAATGCTTGTAACTTACCTTTTGAAATCAATAGCCCATTTACTAACCCTATTGCTATACCAACTAATGCTGCAACTATTACTGCAAGTGTAACACTTCCTGTTGATTTTATTATTGATGCTGATAATGCTCCACTAATTGCTAAAGTTGAACCAACAGACAAATCTATTCCACCAGTTAAAATTACAAAAGTCATACCTACTGCAATTATTGCATTAACTGAAACTTGTGTAAAAACATTTGTAATATTTGATATTGTTAAAAATGCTGGTGTAACAAATGTGATTATTACACATAGTAATACTAAGCCTATAAGTGATTTATATTTAGATACAGTTTCTTTTATATTAATATTCATAATTTTATCCTCCCAACTATTTATTCATTCCAACAGCTAATTTCATTATACTTTCTTGTGAAGCTTCTTCTCTTTTCAACTCTCCTGAAATTCTTCCTTCACTCATAACAATTATTCTATCGCTTATTCCTAAAACTTCTGGTAAATCTGAAGATATCATTATTATTGCTTTTCCAGAAGCTTTAAGTTCATTTAATAATTCATATATTTCTTTTTTTGCACCTACATCTATCCCTCTTGTAGGTTCATCTATTATTAGTACTTCTGGAGATAACATAAGCCATTTTGCAAGTATAACTTTTTGTTGATTTCCACCACTTAAATTCTTTATTAATTGATCTCTATTCGGCGTCTTTATCTTAATTTTATCTATATAATAATCAACATCTTTTACTGCTTTATTTTTATCTATAGACATCATTTTACCTTCATATTTCTTTAAATTAGATAAAATCATATTTTCTGCTACAGATAAACTTAAAACGCAGCCTTCTTTTTTTCTATCTTCTGATAAGTAACAAACTCCATTATCTATGGCTTCTTGAATATTTTTTATATTTATTTCTTTTCCCTTTATTTTTATAGATCCTGAAGTCTTCTTGTATTCTCCAAATATTGTTTTTGCAACTTCTGTTCTTCCAGACCCCATAAGCCCAGCTATTCCTAGGATTTCTCCTTCTTTAACATTAAAGCTTATATCCTTTATTCCAACATTTGCACTTAAATCTTTAACTTCTAATATATCCTCTCCAACTTTTATTTCTCTATAAGGAAATTGATCTTCTATTTTTCTTCCAACCATCATTGATATCAATTTATCATTATCAATATCTTTTATTAAAGCATTTCCTGCATACTTTCCATCTCTAAGAACCTCAACTCTGTCACATATAGCAAATATTTCTTCCATTCTATGAGATATATAAATTATTGCAATTCCCTTTTTCTTTAAACTATCTATAACTTTAAATAAATTCTTAGTTTCTACTTCTGTTAAAGCAGTAGTTGGCTCATCCATTATTATTACTCTTGCATTTTTAGTTAATGCTTTTGCTATTTCTACCATTTGTTTTTCTCCAACATTTAAGGTAGCAACAAGAGTATTAGGATTTATATTTGCACCTATTTGATCTAAAAATAATTTACTTCTTTCAATAAGTTCCTTTTTATTTATTTTCCCTGTAAACTTTTGATATTTTTCATTTCCTAAAAATATATTTTCTGCAACTGTTAAGTTGTTTAAAACACTCATTTCTTGATGGATAATAGTAATACCATATTCTTCTGCTGACTTTATTCCTTTTATATTTGCTTCTTCTCCATCTATAAATACTTTTCCTTGGTCCTTTTGATATACACCACTTAATATTTTCATTAGAGTAGATTTACCAGCTCCATTTTCACCCATTAAAGCTGTAACTTCTCCACCATAAGCTGTTATATCAACATTGTCTAGAGCCTTAACCCCTGGGAATATCTTAGATACTCCTTCCATTCTTAGCATTGGTATCTTTTTACTCATATAAATACCCTCCTTAACTAAAATACAACTCCTGATTTTAAAATTATATTTGCATAAGGTGTTTGTTCACCCGTTCTAATTACTGCCATGCATTCCTTTAAATTTCTTTTTAGTTCTTCATGAGATACAAATGTTATTTTTGCATCTCCTATAACTTTTTTTATTTCTTCAAAAAGTTTTGGACTTACACTTTCAGTTTCCTTAGCTAATATTACCTCTTCAATTTGTAGTTCTTCTAATGTTGCTTTTAAAGTTTGTATAAATGTTGGTACTCCCTTTATTAATGCTAGATCTATTCTTTCACTTTCATTAGGTATTGGTAATCCACAATCTCCTATTGCTAACATATCTGTATGACCCATCTTTGATATCACTGAACTTAAGTTACTATTTAATAATACTGTCTTTCTCATTTGATTTACTTCCTTCCATAAGCCTCTTCTACCTCTTTTAAATATGGTATTGAAGGTTGTGCTCCTTTTCTTTGAACTGCTATTGATGATACTTTATTTCCAAAGGTTACTGCTTCTATAAGATTTTCTTTATTAATGTTTTTAACATCTAATTTTGAACTTAATCCGCCTATAAAACTATCTCCTGCAGCTGTTGTATCTATTGCATTTACTTTAAATGCAGGAACTACTTCATTAAAGTTTTCTCCTATTACCGCAGCTCCTCTTGAACCTAAAGTTATAATTACAAATTTAACTCCTTTATTTAAGAAAACTTGTGCTGCTTTTTTGGCATCCTCTAAATTTTCTACTTTTATACCAGTTAAAACTTCTGCTTCTGTTTCATTTGGTATTATGATATCTGTTACTTTTAAAAGTTCTTCATCTATTTTTTTAGCTGGTGCAGGGTTTAATATAGTTATTTTTCCAAGCCTCTTTGCTCTTTTAAATGCTTCTAAAGTAATTTCTTCTGGTGTTTCAAATTGAGATATTAATATATCACTTTCTTTTAAAGCCTTTTCTGATTTATCAATTTCTTCTTCATTCATTGTCATATTTGATCCTGGAACAACTATTATTGAATTATTTCCATTTTCATTAACCATTATAATTGCCATTCCAGTTGCTTCTTTTTCATCTTCATATATAAAATTTACATCTATATTATCTTCTTTTAATTTGTTTTTAAGTATTAACCCATTATCATCTTTACCTATCTTAGATATCATTATTACATCTGAGCCACACCTTTTAGCTGCTACTGCTTGATTGGCACCTTTTCCTCCTGATATCTTTTCAAAAGATTTTGATAAAATAGTTTCTCCTACTTGAGGGATATCTTTAACCTTTAAAACTAAATCCATATTCATGCTTCCAAGTACACATATCTTATTCATAAATCTCTCTCCTAATTATTATTTTTAGTAAAACGGTTTACTAAATCGATTAACTATATAATAAATCATTTGTAAACGTTTTTCAAGTAGTTTATTAAAAAAAATTAAAAATTTCTTTTATATTTTGCTTTACTTTATCATATAATAAGACTATACTTAACCTACTGGCTGAGGTCAGCAACTTAATATCGCGGGATGGAGCAGTTGGCAGCTCGTCGGGCTCATAACCCGAAGGTCGTAGGTTCAAGTCCTGCTCCCGCAACCAAAAAAGCTTTGGATTTTCCAAAGCTTTTTATATTTATTTTATCTTACAAATGAATATTCTACTTTTGCTAATCTATTTAATTTCTCTGCATTTATATTAATTATTTCATCTAATAAGTATTCCTTTAGCCTTCTATTCTTTTTAGGCTCTAAGTTCTTTTGTATAGCTATTTTTTCACTTACTGCTATAGTCATAATAGCAACTAAGACGGCTCTAAATCTTTGTTCATTATTGCTTACAGATGCAATTCCTACACAAATTAATCCACATAATATAGATTCAGTTCCCAATATATTACTAAACTCATTTTGATAGCCTTCAACATAAAATTCACTAAATCCATCAGTTAAGTAATAATCTTCACATTGGACAACTAATATTATATTATGCCTTTTTGAAAAGCTTCTTAAATCAACCCTAGCTTCTATATTTTCTTTTAATTTTAAATCCTTAAAATCTTTGTTCTTTAATTTATCATCACTACTGGTTAATATCTTAAACTCCTCTACTCTTCCTTTCACAACACTTATATTGTATCTATTTATGAATCTTAATGCTATTTCCTTTCTAAGAAATGAAAAATCTACTCCCATTATATCTAAAACAACTGGAATACCTTTTCTTCTTGCAACCCTAATTGATTTTTCAATTGTTTCTACCTTAGCCCCACTTAAATCTTCTAAATTAATCAATAGACAATCACATTTAAATGTTATATCTGGTGCTTCTTCAACAAAATTTGCAATTATAGGATTACCATCATAGCATAAAATTCCTTGCGCTAAATCTCTTACCGAAATTGAATTGGAGATACAGTGTATAAGAGGTTTTTTTTGCTTCTGCAAGTTTAAACTCTCGTCTAATGCCCTTATACCAATTTGCATTTTTGTATCCTCTCTTACATCCTGAACTTAAATTCTAGCAATATAGTAATGCTTATACTATATCTATACATATTATTCGACTATATTTTTATATGTTACATATATTTAAGTTACCAATTAATAATTATAAAAATATGAAGGAATTAGATTAATATAAAATATATGCAAATTTTAAGGAAGGTTAAGAATAACCTTCCTTGATTTAGTTAATATTATATTTTAAATTACTCCTAATATATTACTAAATATAAAATATTTTAACTTTCCTAGTTTCTTCTTGCAATAAATAGGAACTGTATTATAAAAATCAATTATATTTTGAATTTCTTTTTTACTAATAGGTTCATTACTATAACAAGCCTTATTGAAAATATCTGTTATAGTTTTAAAGGATAAATCATTAGAATCTAATATTTCATCTACCCTTTGTGCATATTGTAATGGTGTTTCTCCAATATTTATTTTAAGTCCTTGTAGTGAAAGACCTCTTAAAAGACGCTTGTATATTTTAATTATTTCTTGCTTTGAAGAATACTTTTTCAATCTATAAATAACAATCTTTCGTTTAAAATAAGGAACAATAAATATCCATAATAATGAAACAACCAATAGTTGTATAGTAATTCTTATAAATAATTTTGATTTTGATTCTATATCATTTACATTATTTGATACCTCTTCCTTCAAGGTCTCATTGTTATTCTTTGGTTTACTATCTTCAACCTCATCATCGATTTCTTCTTCCTTTTTTGTTTTGTTTTGTGTATTTAAAATCTGTTCTTCAGTTGTATTATTTAAAGATTCTAAAAATGGTGCAGTAGGCTCAAAGGTCATCCATCCAAATCCTTCAAAATATACTTCAACCCAAGCATGTGCTTGTTTATTTGTAACTTCATATATTCCATCTGTAGATCTCTCTGGCAAAACATATCCCTCAACATACCTAGTTGGAATGCCTATTGAACGAGCAAGTATTGTCATTGCTGAAGCATAATAAGTACAGTAGCCTTCCTTTGAGTCAAATAAAAAATAGTCAATAAAATCTCTATCCTCTGGTACACTTCCAGGCATTAAAGTGTATTTATAATTTTGTGAAAGGTAAGATTCTATAGCTTTTGCTTTATCATAATTATTGTTTACTGATGAAGTTATTTCAAAAGCAAGATCAAAAACCCTTTTAGGAAGTTCATTAGGTAACTGAAGATATTCATTATAAATATCCTTTGACTTTGCTTCTAAACTTATAACATAATCTCTACTTCCTTCATTACCTTCAGAGCCTATATAATTATGTTCTATGTATTCACTATATAGACCTTGTTTGCTTCTTCTCAATAAATTATAAATATCTTCATTATTTTTATCTATCTTATATAATTCTGCATTATATTTGAATCCCTTTTGCATTATACTTTCACTAAATAGTATTCCATAAAGATCCTTAACAACATATAAGGAATTCTCTGGTTCAAAACTTAAGTTACTTACCTTTGATGGTATAAATATTGTTTTTATATCTAAATTTTCATAAGTAATATCTATAAAGCTTTTATCAAAACCTTCTTCTAAAATATTTGTTTCATTTGACACAATCTTACTCCCTTGAAGAAGTTCAAATAAATCATCATCAAAATTATTAAGTTCAAGCATACTACCTAACTTAATTGATCCGAACTTCTTGCTTTCCCATGAATAACCTGTATATATTTCTTTAACTGCTCCTTTTAAATATATTCCACTTTCAGGCGCCTCCACTTTCATTACGAGTGTATTATCTATAGAAACATTCCCTCCTAGCCTTGAATTATCATCTCCAAAACCAGTAGAACTTATTTTGAAATAATTATTACTTCCAGTATTAGATCCCTTTTTAGTATTATTACTAACATGTCTTGCTTTGGAATCTATCCAACTAAGTTCTATAGGATTATCTCTAGATGATAAGAAATAAGATGAAATCAATACTATTGCACAAATTGGAATACAAGAGATTAAAAAGCTTATTGGAACTTTATTATTTTCTTTACTTAATTTAATATTTCTTAAGTAAATATATTTTAAATAGTATATTAAAATAATAAATAAAAATATATAAAAGGAAAAATAAATTCTAAAATTTTCAACTATCCATTGTCCCACAAATACGCTTGCCCCACCAATTAATAGGATGTAAAAATTAAATTTCTTTACTGAAAATATATACACAATTAATGGAATAATAGCGCTTAAAGCTATAAATATATTCCTTTGATATCTTATGCTAAGAACTATTTCACCATTTACTTGCTTATCAATTAAAGCCGTTAGTGAGCTTATATTCTTAATAAATAAAGTAATCTCCAATGGATTTGTAAAAAAAGTAACTAACATACCTACTAAAATAAAAGATACGCAAATAGCAAAAATCTTTAAAGATAACTTATTAATAAATAAAATTGAATATATAATTGAAGCAATACAAACAGCTATAAATACATTTTGTGCTTTATAAGCCAATTTAAAAGTGGAAGTAAAAGCATAAACTAAACTAAAACTTAAGGTTATTGCTAGTATTAAGTCCATAGTATAGCTTAATCCCTTCTTTACAAAACTCTCCATTTAATTTCTTTTACCTCCTTGCTTAAATACTGCTTGTATATCCTCCTCTATATTAATTTCATATAATTTAATCCCTAATTCTGATAATGAAGCAAGTATAGTTTTTGCTTCATTATCCCCATGAGCTTTACTTAGATTTTCTTTATTCTCATCTTTGTTGTTCTCTATCTTTTCGTTACCATATATATAAATTAAGGTTATATTGCATCCCAATAATATTGCCTTATTTAATTCTTCATAAAGAATATAATTAATATTAAAAGTAGCAATTATTATATCTGCCTTACCTATATTGCAGTTAACTTCACTTTCAATTATATCCTTAAAACTTGTCTTTTGATTAAATTCAATTTTCGCTAAGGTTTCATAAGCTTTTTGAAAATCTAAAGAATTACTGTAATTAATAGCATTAATGCCTTTACTATCATATATAAGCTTTACCTCTGCATCATTGTATATACAATATCTTAATATGGCAATTGTAGTTTCAAGCAACTTATCTTCAATAGCAGCATTCTTTTCTACTTCAAAATTATTACTTTGTAAATCAAGTATAAGTATTGCACTTCTAGAACCAACCTTTTCATATTCCCTTATCATTAACTCATTTGTCTTAGCTGTTAACTTCCAATGTATTTTCCTTAAACTATCACCATAATTATACTTATTTATCTCCTCAATTGTGGATATATCCTCTTGTCCCCCTCCAATACTTGACACATTATCTGAAAGGTAACCTGAACTTAAATAAAACTCATCAATATCTATAATTTGCGGATACACTGTTATATAAAGTGGGGTTTTATTTTTTAGAGTGAACTTAAAAATCCCAAGAAAATCTTGTATTTCAATGGTACTTACCCCTAGCTTAAAATCTCCTCTATATTTATATATATAATCAATAGAAACTTCCCTCTTAGAAAAAGGTTGTAGTGATATATTATTTATTTTATGTTTTTGTATAACTCCACCTTTATCATTTAAGAAGCTAATACTTATATATGGAAGAATAAAAAAACTTCTGTTAGTTATATTTACTGTAAAAGTTACTTTATCTCCCTTAAATATTAAATCATTATCAAGACTTTGCTCATACTTTAGCATAAAATAGCCTATTAACATATATGTAAAAGAAACTATAGGAAGGACTAACACTGTATAAAAAAACATATTTGGTACTTTTCCACCATAATAATATACAAAAGTAAATGTTATAATAAGTAAACTTAAATATAAAATTCTATTTAATTTCATTTACTTCACCATTGGAATATCAATATCGTTAATTATTGAGTTTAATATGTCTTCAGTAGATATTTTTTTAATCTTTGCTTCTTGTTTTAATATTATTCTGTGAGAAAGTACTGGTACTGCCATTTTCATAATGTCATCTGGAATAACATAATTTCTCCCTTTATAATAAGCCCATGCTTGTGAAGCTTTAAATAAAGATATAGAACCCCTAAGACTTGATCCTAGTAATATTTGTGGATGATTACGAGTTTCTCCAATAATATTAACTATATAATCTCTTAAAAGCTTATCTACATGAACATTTCTTACTTCATTTTGAACAAGTATTATTTCTTCACTATCAACTACAGGGTCAAGTAAATCTATTGGATTCTTAAATTTAAGATTTGATAATATCTTGCTTTCTTCATGTGGTGATGGATATCCTATTGATACCTTCATAAAAAACCTATCCAGTTGTGCTTCTGGAAGATGATAAGTACCTAAGTATTCAACTGGATTTTGAGTTGCAAGAACCATAAAAGGTTGTGGAACTTTATATGTTATTCCATCAATTGTAACTTGATTTTCCTCCATAACTTCAAGAAGACTTGCTTGAGTTTTGGGAGAGGTTCTATTTATTTCATCTGCAAGTATTATTTGACTCATTATTGAACCAGGGCGATATTCAAATTCTCCTGATCTTTGATTATATATAGTAAATCCGGTAACATCTGATGGTAGTATATCTGGAGTAAACTGTATTCTCTTAAATGTAGAACTTATTGATTTAGCTAAAGCTGAAACAAGACTAGTTTTTCCAACTCCTGGTATATCTTCAATAAGAACATGTCCACTACAAGCTAAAGAAACAACAACTAACTCAATAGTTTCTCTTTTGCCGATTATAACCTTTTCTATATTATCAATTATTTTTTTTACAATTTCTGAATTATTCCCCATTTTATCCTCCATGGTTGTTTTTATATTAAATTATTAAATTCTAAATATTTTTAATATACTTACAATTATATCATATTAAATCCATATATTGCCTATGCTCATCATATAAAAAAGTAATTTCTCTGATTTCCATTCTAATAAAATTGGATTACCTTGCATCCCCATATTACATAAGATAAAATTAAACCATAAGAAATAAACACCTTTGTCAGAACTATGTAAACTAACATTACTATGTTTTGATAAGTAAAACTAAAATATTAATACTAATAACTATACATTAAAATTAAGGAGAATTTATTTTATGAATTGGATAGAAGAAATTAAAGAATATAAACCATATAATGAGCAAGAAGCTGCTGATAAAGAAGCTATTTTATTTTCAACAGATAATTTTGATAATCTTTTAACCAGAGAAAACCCCCTTGCTCATATAACAAGTTCTGGATATATAGTAAATAAAGATAAAACAAAAGTCCTTATGATTTATCATAATATCTATAATTCTTGGTCTTGGACTGGTGGGCATGCAGATGGAGATAGTGATTTGCTTTATGTTGCTATAAAAGAAGCAAAAGAAGAAACAGGAATTAAAAACATCAAGGCCTTAGATAATAAAATTTTCTCATTAGATGTTTTACCTGTACCTGCTCATATTAAAAGGGGTAAAAATATAGCTTCTCATTTACATTTATCAGTGGCTTATCTTTTAGAAGCTGATGAAAATGATGAACTTATTGTCAAAGAAGATGAAAATAGTGGAGTAAAATGGATTCCAATCGATGAAGTTGGAGTTTATTCAACGGAAGCTGATATGATTGTACTTTATGAAAAGTTTAATAAGAAAATAAAAGAAAAATATTAATAAATTTAATCAGTTCAGTACATAATTTTCAGTTTTTTAATACTATTTTAATACTTAGATAACAGGTAGCAAGTGTCACATTTATCCGTAAATATAACACTTGCTACCTGTTACTTGTTACCTTTCACCTAAGAAAATTGCCTTGCAATTTAAAGTTTTATAGTGTTTCCACTTTTATTCATTAAGTCTATAATTTGATACATATTTCCTATTTCTCCAACCTTAAGTTCTTCCTTTAAGTTGTAAAAATCAAGGCAAGCACCACAGCTTATTATGTTAACTCCTTTTTCCTTCATTGAATTTAAGCTATCTAAAACATCTGAACCAGTACAAGTTAACTTTACGCCACCATTTATAAACATTAAATTTTCTGGTAATACCTCTGCTTCTGCTAAAGTATTAATATATACTTTCATTAAGGTTTCACCTAGTTTATCATCTCCACTTCCAAGTAAATTTGATGAAACTAATATAGTTGGAGCTGAAGCTTTATTAACTACTAATTCTTCATAAACCTCTTCATTTATTTCTGTAAACTCGCCTCTTGATAATTGTATTTTGTACAATCCATTTTCTTCTTCAAAGCTACTATTTAACTTTAATCCTTTAGCTAATCTTAGTATATTATTTTTAGCTACCTCATTATCTACTATAACTAAAGTTTCCTTTGAATCATCTAAATCAAAATATTTTTTTGTTTTTATAACAGGCATAGGACACGCTAAGCCTTTACAGTCTATAATATTCATATTTACACCTCTTTTTATAATTTTAATATATTTTTTAATTGAAAGTTAATAATAAAGCTACTTCTTTATTTAGTGAACCATAAACAATTCATAGTTTCTTTTATAAAGTCACTTCTCATTAAAAAATTATTTAATAACTTTTTATTTTATATTTTAATTATTTAATTTTATATTTTTCATAATTAATAAAGCCTCCAATACGCCCCCGCCTATATTTCTTGCTTTATCTGAAATCGTAGTGTAATTTTCTATTTCCTTTAACCTTGGATCTACATCACCTATTTTTAATCCCTCATAAACATAACTACCATCTTTTATAAGTCCTCTTAATAATCCATCTATAGGTGATAGTATTTGTATATCATCAACTAAAGCTAAAATATCTCCCTTTTTCACTATATCACCTATTGCTTTTAAATTTTTTATTTTTCCATTTGCTTTGCTATATATTACTCTTTCTTTAGAATAACCAGCAATTTCACCAGGAGTTCCAGTATCCGGCATTGCATACCCTTTAAATATTAATCTTCCTAAATTATGACCTCTCATTGTTTCAACTACTATGTCTACATCAACTCCAGCATTAAATCCTGGCCCAAGTGCTATTGTTATTGGCGCCATATATTTATTGGTCCCTAAATTTTTTTTGGCTAATATTGCATCAATAACTGCTATTGGATTAACTTTTTTTATAAATTCTCCATTTTCATCTATAATTACTGGAACAAGTTTATTTTCAAAGGCTCTATTTATTTCTTCTAAATTATGAACATGTACAGCCTTTATTCCTTCAACTATATTTTCTCCACTATATATAGCTTCACTAAATGATACATTTCTTCTTATAGCTGTAGGCTTTTCTATTTCTAAAACTAATACATTAAATCCACTTCTATATAGCTTTTGTATTGTTCCTGATGCTATATCTCCTCCACCTCTTACTACTACAGTCCCTAAATCCATAGTTTTCCCCTCTTTCTTTTCTTCAAATTATAATTTTATAATATTTATCTTTTAAACTTCCAACTATAATTTTATTTATATACTTATTATTTCTTTTATTTATTTCAGAAATAAGTAGCCTTAAATCTTCTTCATTTACTTTATCTAATTTATTTAAAAATAACACTTTCTCTCCTTTAGAATATTTAAATAATCCATTTTCATTAAATATGATATTTATAAATTCCTCAATACCTATGTCATTTCCTATTTTGCAATTAGTAAGCTTTTGAAATTCTTTTAATCTGTGAACATTTTCATCATTTATTTTCATTCCTAAAGCCCCTAAACTTAAAACCCCTATTGTTATATTGGTTTCATTACAAATCACAGGTTCAGTGCTATTCCATCCCTTAATTTGTTTTCCTTTAGATCCATCAGCTTCTATTAATATATAATCAAAATTATCTACATATTTTGAAGCTTCCTCCTTTTCTATACCTATAAGTTTATTTTCATCATTAATGAATTTTCCATAAGCATATATACCATTAGCTTTATTATTCTTTATTGTATTATATTCTTCTCCTATAGCTATAAAATCTACTTCTTCTTTAGATGGACAGTATATTTTAGTAGTAGTTGACACCATAACCTTATTTTCATTTTTAAGTTCCTTTGCTAAAGTGTACATTAATGTAGTTTTACCACCTGCACCAACTATAGAAATAATAGACTTTTCTTCGATCTCTAAAATACTATTCAACTTCAATTCAAGCCACTCCCTAATTTATTCAGTTCACAGTGCACAATTCACAGTTCACAGTTTATGATGAAACTACTTCGTAGTTTCTGAAGTTTAAGTTATATCAACTCTTTGATTGTTGATATAAGAATTTCTTAATTCAGCAGAGCTGAATTATTTCCATAACTGTGAATTGTGCTTTGTTAACTGTGCACTAGAAAAATGCTTCGCATTTTATTACTATTTGACAGTTATCGCTTTTCCATTGCTTCCCTTTTTAACTACCTTACCTATTATCTCTGCTTTTATTTGACTTCTCTTATTTATATTTTCTAATAATTCATTAGCTTTGCTTTCTTCAACAGAAATTAATAGTCCACCTGATGTTTGCGGATCAAATAAAGCTAATCTAAGCTGTTCTGAAATCTCTTCACTAAAGTTAACCCATTTTTCAAAATATTTTTCATTAGAATATGCTCCACTTGGAAGGCAGTATTCTTTTATCAAATCCATTACTTTATTCATTATTGGTATTTTTTTACTATATATCTCTAATTCAATTTCACTCCCATTTGCCATTTCATATGCATGTCCAATAAAGCCAAATCCAGTTATATCAGTACATGAATTAACCCCTATTTTTTGCATTTCTTCTGAAGCTATTTTATTTAAGGTTGACATAACGATTGATGCTTCTAAAAATTCTTCTTCCTCAATAAAATCTATTTTTAAAGCTGTAGTTAAAACTCCTGTACCTAATGGTTTAGTTAAGATAAGTACATCTCCCTCTTTTGCGCCTGAATTTGTTACTACCTTTTTTGGATGAACTATACCTGTTACTGATACTCCATACTTTACTTCTTCATCTGTGATTGTATGCCCTCCAGCAATTGTAGCTCCTGCCTCTCTTATTTTTGCAGCTCCACCTTTCAATATTTCTGCCAATATTTCCGCTCCTATAGTTGCTGAAAAACAAGCTAAATTTAATGCAGTTAAAGGTTTTCCTCCCATGGCATAAACATCACTTAAAGCATTTGCTGCTGCAATTTGCCCAAATGTATATGGATCATTTGCAACTGGTGTGAAAAAATCTACAGTTTGAACTAAAGCTAGATCTTCTGATATCTTATAAACACCTGCATCATCAGATTTATCAAATCCAACAATTAAATTAGGATCTCTATCTTCTTTTTTAGCCTCTATATTGGATAATACATCTGCCAATTCTTCTGGAGTAAACTTACCAGCACATCCACATCTTTTTGATACCTGCATAAGCTTTTTATTATTTATGTTCATATCTTCACCTCATACACTATTTTTATATTATTCTTTAAGCTTTTATATAAATTGCAATAAAAATTTAACATTTAAGCAAAATACTTAATAATGATAATATAGTTTACTTAATAATTAAATTATACCACTAAATTTACAGAAAAAAATAGATAGGTATTTCTATCTATTTTCCTCTTTCCTCTTCAGTTATATTTCTTATAGATTCTAACTCTGTACATTCAGTTTCACAATTAGCGCCTCTATGCTCTAATCCATTGGTAAAATTAAATGTTAAAAACATTAGTTCCACATTTTCTTCTCTAAGTATTCTTAAAATCTCTATATTTATTTCTTGTTTTAGCTTTTCATAACATGTGTAATTTAACTCATTTGTATAAAAATAAATAAAAATTCCAAACCCATAACTTGATAATTCATTAAAGCTTACAATAATTAAATCTTTATCTATTTTTTCATGATTATTAAGTAACTCTTCAATTTTATTTAAGCAACTTTTTATTTTATCTATTTCTGTATCAAACTTTATAGTAAATTTAAAATGTATTCTTCTTAATTTTCTTTGAGTCCAATTAATAATATTTTCATTTGCTAACTTAGAATTTGGTACAGTTGCTACAGCCATAGAAAATGTTCTTATTTTTGTACTCCTAAATGTTATATCTTCAACTATTCCTTCAACTTGAGATGTTTGTATCCAATCTCCAATTGCAAAGGGTCTATCTAGTACTATTATCATCCCTCCAAATAAATTCGAAAAGGCATCTTGTGCCATTAAAGCAAAGGCAACTCCACTAATACCAAGCCCAGTAATAAATCCAGTAAACCCAAATTCTCTAGCTATTATACTTATTCCAATAACTATAATAATTAATCTTATTACTATAGAAATAAATGGAAATACTATAGTGTTTCCTCCACCATTTCTATGCATCCTTGTATATAAAAAAGAATTTTCTAAAGTTAAGTTGTATAAAAAATAGCACAACACTATTACTAAAAATATCTTTTTTAATCTATCACTTGTAACTGTATTAATGTTTAATCCATCAAAATCTATAATTTTTAATGATATATAGAAAGAATACAATGTTAGATATAATTTAATAGGCTTTTCTAGTGCTCTAAATAAAGTATCATCAACATAAGTTTTGGTCTTTTTTACTGCTCTAATTATATAATCAAATATTTTGGTTATTATATATTTGTTTATAATTATAGACAATGCCATAACTATAACTGCAATTAAGTATTTACTCATACTTATTTTAAATAATTTTGAAACAATATATTCTAATTCTTTCATAGTTCCCCCTAAAAGGATTTCTACAAAATGTTAAATATTATTTTTATAACATTTTTATATCAAATATTATTTTTACCTAGAAGTATTAATTTTATCCAAGTAATAAATTTGTTATTTATTTTTTATAATTTTTCTCACATAAAAAATAGAGAAAGCAAATCTGCTTTCTCTATTTTTATGGAATTTTTCATTACGATTAAAATAATAATATATTTTTATACTATTATTTTAATTCAAAAGAATTACAATCTGTACATTTTGGTTCTGTTGGATTTTTTTCATGAGTTCCAACTTCAATCATTGATAATGTACAATATCTTTCATTTGCATTATTGTACTTACATTGTTCAACTGTACATTTTATATTTGGATTTTTATTCATTATAATCACCACCTTACGAACTTATTATTTACTTTTAAATAGATACTATTCATAGAAAATAATAGATTTAAAGTGATGATATTCAATTATTCTTTCTAATCCTTTATTTCACATTAAATTTATGAAATTTAGAATTCCTTTGCAATTTCCTTTGCTTCTTCAATTGCTTTATTAACAATTGCTTCTACATCCATTCCTTGTACATCAAGATTTTCTGCTGCAACACTCTTAATATCCTTTACTCCAAAGAAGCCTAATATTGTTCTTAAGTATCTTTCTCCCATTTCAAATTGTGAAGTTACTGGGTTTGTATAATCTCCACCTCTTCCTGAAACTATAAGAGCTTTAGTAGCCTTACATATTCCAACTGGACCATTTGCAGTATATTTAAAAGTTATTCCAGTTACACTTGTATAATCAAAATAAGCTTTTACTATTGCTGGAACACCTAAATTCCACATTGGTGCTGCAATAACAATTTTATCAGCTTCTGCCATTTGATAAGCATATTTTAATATTGGGTGATTTTTACTTTCTTCAGTTTTTTCACCAAATACTGATTGCAAATCATCTAGTCTTAAAAAATCTATTTTTTCATTATATAAATCTAAAACTATAATTTCATCATTTGGATTATTCTTTTTATATTCTTCGATAAAACTATCTGATACTCTAAATGTTCTTGATTGTCCCTCTGGTTTAATATTTGCTTTTACATATAGTACTTTACTCATGTCTTCCTCCTAATTTCAATTAACGCATATAATCTGCATTTAATTTTGTATAATCTTATAATATAAATATTAAAGTATTTCAGAATATTTTTCAAGAATAATTATCAATTAATAATAATTATTTATTTTGTTTTTTATTCAATACTTAACAAATATATTGTTTCCCTTCTATATGCAAAATATTATAATAATTCACTAGTTTTAAAAGGGAACAGGGAACAGCTGTCAGGTAACAAGTAACATGTAGCAAGGAACAGGTGTCAGGTAACAGGGAACAAGTAGCAGGTAGTGTATAATTTAATTTGGATAAGCAAAATTATAAATGAAAAACTTATAGAGAAAATTATTAATGAATTTTTTATATTTTATACAAAAATAATCAGTCTATTATTAACCTCTTATTAATAGACTTTATGTTAAAATATAATATGAGTTTGTATAAAGCTCCTCTATTTTATCTATTAACTTATTTTACTTATATACATTATATTAAATCTAATAATTAATATATTACTAAAGCCAGATTCTAAAATATTAAATTTAATTAATCACTTTTAAGCTATTTCAGTCGAACTTAAACTAAATAGATTATGGTAATTCTATAATTCTAAAAAAACAAATTAAATATATTAAAAGTTGTCATATATATCGGAAATTATCCCCAATAATTCGAATATGGATCTACATACGAGTATCCATATTCTTTTTCAATTTCTTCTATATCCTTTATCACCTCAATATTTTTAATAGATTTTTTATTTTCTATTATCCATAAATAGATATTCTCTAATCCTAATCTACCAATTATTATAAAAATCAAATCCATTATTGGGTATGAGTCTAAATCAATTATTTTAAATAAATAATTCTCTAATTTATTTTTTAAAGGCTTTGAAATAAGCTCATGTGTATTCCATTGTATTTCTGATAATTCAACTAATTCTTCTAAAATCTCATCTATATTATAATAGCAATTTTCATAATAATTAAGAAATTCTTCAAAATATGATTCTAATTTTTCTGATGTTATATAAGCTGGTATATCTAAAAACTTTTTTTCCAATCTATTTTCCTCCTATTAGTGGAATATGTGTTAAATTACTCGGATTTTTTCTTGGATAAAAGTTTCCATCTAATCCTAACAATTTACCTCCCACTCTTATTTGAGCAGTCCAGCCACTTCCTGAATTAGACATATTACCAAATTTTGTAGCTGCAAATGAATCTGGTGAATGCCATTTCACTTCCATTTTAGTTCCATTAGCTGTGAAATTATATTTATATCCATCACTAATTGTACTTGATGGTTTAAATGTATTTGGAACTCCTTTTGGAACTAAACTTTTTAATGAACTTTCTGAAACTTTACCACCATTTAATGTTTGCCTTGCTGCAAATTGAGGATTGTATCCCGTTAATGATGTAGAGCCTGAACTTCCACCTGTAGCATTAGAAGGTACTGATGACGCCATAGATGCCAATGAAGCTGCAGCTAATCCTAAAGTCATTGCTGTATATCCCCAACTTGCTCCATATGAAACTGCATAAAGCCAATCAACTTTACCTGTTGCTTGCTTTTGCTTAACAGCACTATATATTGTCCCTGCTCCCCAAGCTACTAATCCACCTATCATTATTAATGTTGAAATAGCTATATTTCCACTTGGATCTTGTAAATTTACTGGATCATTCATACAATAGGAGAATAAATTATGTGACAACAATCCACCATCTCCAGTATATGAATCTGCATTAATAAATCTTCCCCACTCAGGATTATAGTATCTTGCATTTAAGTAATATAGTCCTGTTTCTGTATCATACCTATATCCCCTGTATCTATAAGGATTCTTTACTCCTACAGTATCTTTTAAACTTCCTTCTATTGATATAAGTTTACCCCATGTATCATAGCTATAACTTACTACTTCAGCACCACTTTTATCTATTAATCCTATTATATCACCTTGAAGATTTCTTATATAGTAGTATTCTCCATTTATACTTGAATCACTACTTCCTGAAATATTCATACTTACTAAGTTATTTGATGAATCATAAGTATAGTGTATTTTTTCATCATTTGTTATTTCTAATAATACTGAATCTCCACTTAGTATATAGCTAGTTTTTACTCCATTTACTGTTTTTTCTGTTCTTATTCCATTGTCATTATATTTGTAACTTATATTTTTATTGTTTCCTGTTATTGCTTTAAGTCTTCTTCCACCTTCCCAAGTGTAGGTGTATCCATCATAGGTTAGTATACTGCCTATAAATCATTACAATTAAAAGTTACCTTTTCCCCTTTAACCTTAAGTATCTTTTGAATTTCCCTACAAAATCTATTGTCATCATTGTTCTCCTTTTACTTGTTTTTCTAAAGGAAAAGAGCCAACGTTCTGAACATTAGCTCTTAATTTTAGTGTAATTATTAATATACATTTATTTTTTCTTTTAACTCTACTGAGATAATATTAATCTTGCTACAAATTAATATTATTATGAAGTAACTATCTACATCTAAATTAATACAAGCAGTAGATACATCAACCAATTATGACCTCTTATTATAAAGAACTATAAATTTAGCTAGATCTATTTGATATTAAGAAGATTTTCAAAATTATATTTGTAGGTCATATATTAATCAATACATAACTTCTTTCTGTTTTCAATTGTTAATTCCCATATTTCTTCAATTGGTATTGCTTTTCTAGAACGTTTCTCAATCTTCTCTCCCTCTGCCCATAAGAAAGGGTAAATAGAAAATCCTTCATCTCCAGAAATCTGTTGAAGTTCATCTTGCCATCCCGACCACCTAAAAGACTCATAAAATTTATTTATATTACCTACAAACGTCCAGTAGATAAATTCTGAAAATCTTAGTTCTAAATCCTCCCATTCTAACGTATCTGGAGCTAGATAAAATACATTACCAACAACACCACTAAGCTGTCCACCGTTTATTGCATAGAATCCGCCTAAAACATCATCTGCAACTAAAAGTGCACCACCTATTCTTGGATTTTCATTCTCAATATTTATCTTATTCCATACCGAAATGTCTCTCTTTAGCTTTCTTGATCCACTGCCTAGTATTCTTATCCAGCCATCTTGTATCAGTATTCCACCACAATTATATGCTATAGCACCTAAAACTGATTTTGTGGTAACCTGTAAATCATACAATACTCTTTCAGAATCCTCAATTGACGGTTGTAAGATTTCTACTTTATTGATAGCTTCCTTTAACCAATTATCAACTAGTTTCCAAGCCGATTCTTCATTATTAATTAATTCACTTAATTGCTTCATTTATTTCACTCTCTCCTTAATATATAAATTTTAATCCCCAATTCTTATTCGTACCCTTGCTCCATCAGGAAAAGCTCTCAATTTTTGTCCCATCCACGCGCCTGCTCCCCTATTATCAGAAGGAGCAATAGGTCTCACACTTGCTCCAGCTCCACCTTCTTTAAACATGGCAGGAGGGTATTCATCTAAATCCTTATCTTTTACCTTCGGTTTAGCTTTCAATGACTCTTTTCTATTAGATTTGGACTTACTTCTCTCAATTGTTAATTCATCTGGATGGCCACTTTTTATCGCATCTTCTACATGTTGTGCAGTCTCTGGATATTTACTTCTAGGTATTACGATTTCCACATCAACATCATCTGAATTGGATTGAACTTTTTCTGAATTCTTATTTGAAACCGTAGATGTATAGTATTTATACCCTGAGTATATTAAAAATCCTGTTGCTGCTACAAGAGCAACTCCAATGACTACTGGTGAAGAAACAACTGCCGTTATGGTACTTAATATTCCTGTCGCTACCTGCCCCAATAAAGGAAATGTTAAAGCAAACCAACTTCCACTTGGATCATGTAAATTCACTGGATTATTCAAACAATATGCAAACATGTTAGATGATAGTAATGTACCAACCTGACCTACATATTCATCAGCATTAATAAATCTTCCCCATTCAGGATTATAATATCTAGCATTTAAATAGTATAATCCAGTCTCGGTATCATACCTATAACCCCTATATCTATAAGGATTCTTTACTCCTATACTATCTTTTAAACTTCCTTCTATTGATATAAGTTTACCCCAGGTATCATAAGTATAACTTACTACTTCAGTACCATTTTTATCTATTAATCCTATTATATCACCTTGAAGATTTCTTATATAGTAATATTCTCCATTTATACTTGAATCACTATTTCCTGAAATATTCATACTTACTAGGTTATTTGATGAATCATAAGTATAGTGAATTTTTTCATCATTTGTTGTTTCTAATAATACTGAATCTCCACTTAGTATATAACTAGTTTTTACTCCATTTACTGTTTTTTCTGTTCTTATTCCGTTGTCATTATATTTGTAACTTATATTTTTATTGTTTCCTGTTATTGCTTTAAGTCTTCTTCCACCTTCCCAAGTGTAGGTGTATCCATCATAAGTTAGTGGATTTCCTATTGCATCATATGTTACTGCTTTTCCATCATAAGCTGTTAACTTATCCTTCCAATTTGCATCACCATATGAATAATTTATTGTTTTAGCTGCTGTTCCTAATGTTCCTGTTGTATAAGCATATTCCTTTTTAGATAATATGTTGCCTCCAGCATCGTATTCATAGGTTATTGTTTTATTTAGTGTTCCATTATCTTCTCTAACTAGTTCATTTAATTCATTATAAGTAAAGGTTGTTGTTTTTCCATTTTCAACTATACTCTTTATATTCTTAAGCTCATCATAGGAATATTGAATTTCTTTACTTCCATTTGTATAGCTTGAAACAAGATTTGTTTCCCTTTCTGGATATGCCCTTACATATGCAAGTTCAGTATTATAAGTTGTACTTCCTGTGTTTATAGCTTTTGTTCTTAATCTTCCTATTGCATCATAATTATAATTTATACTTGAACGTTCTCTTTGTTTATATAAATTAGCAATTTGTTCATCTGAAAGCCTGTCTGAACTATAAATAAAATTTTTTAAATATCCATTTAATTTATATCTATTAGGTACACTACTTCCTAAAGCTGTTGAAGCACCTACTATATCTTTAAAGTTCGCTAACGTACCACTTACTTTATCTAATTTATCTCCTTCCTTATCATAAACATACAATGTTACAGTAACTATTCCACTTGCATTGGTTTCCCAAGTCATTGCTGTATAGTACCATTTATTTCTTGTAATTGTTACATTACTTTGAACTATATTTGAGAAAACATTACTAGTATTTCTAGCAGATATTTTTACCTTACTATCTGAGTCAACATATAAGTTTAATATACTACTATTACTTGCATTTTCATTTCCTAACATCATTAAAGCATTGCTAGTATCCTTACTTATCATCCATAATCCTTGAGTACCTGAATTTTTACTTATTCCTAAGTTATATAATTGTGCCGAAGGCTCTGTTAACGTCATTTGATATGGTGTTGAGTATATAGATTCTTCAAGTTGAACTGCATCAAACCTAACTTTATCAAAACCACTAACCGCTGTTCTTACTATCACCCTTATCTTGGCTGTATTTTTAGGTATTGTTGCAGTTTCATAGATTTTTGTCCATTGATTTTCAGGTACATCCTTATTATAAGTCCAATATGCTCCAGAAATCTCCCTATTACTTGAATCAAGACATTGAATTGATAATTTTGGCGTAGCATTACCCATTTTTTTAGCATAAGCACTTATTGTATAGCTTTTGCTTGCTGTTAATACAGATGGTAATGTAATATCCTGATATGCAACAGCATTAGTACTTACTGAATTATCTAAATTATTTGAATAACTTTCTAATGCTTTTCCTCCAAATTCACCATCATTAACAATTCTCCAGCTTCCACCTAAACCAGTCCAGTCACCAAGCACCCAATTTGCTGAATTACTTTCAAATGAAGAATTATTTACTATAAGATTGTTTCCTTTTTTAAATGAAGCTAGCATAAAACTTCCATCATTATCTCGCTCATAAACTGGTGAACTTGAATAAGGATTTGTTCCCAATGATCCTACTAAACTTCCATTTAAGGAGAATGTCTCTAAGTTATTAGAATTTAAAGATGTATTATTATACATTATGCTTTTTATTTTGTTATCTTTATCATAGGCATATGATGTTTTAAAATTACTTAAGTTGCTGTAATTTTCTTCAAAATCACTTACATTATTATTTAAATCATAATTTATTTTAAATATATTATTATTGGAATCTGTTATTTTAGATAATCTATTAGAAAAATCATATAAATATCTTGTAGATATACCGCTAATATTATCCTTTTGTAATGCTAAGTTTCCATTACCATCATAATCATAAGTATATCTATTTTCTGTATCTCCATTAAATTTCTTTCCTATAATCCTATCTAACTTATCATATTGATATGTTACACTATGACCATTTCCATAGGTGCTTGAATCTAAGTTTCCAGTTGAAATATTAAAGTTATTAGTTATTAGCTTTTGACTTCCAACTAGTACTTCACTGTTATTTCCAGCCTTATCATAATTAAATGTATAATTAAATCCATTATGATTTATTGTTTTCACTCTATCGTCTTCGTAAGTATAAGAATTAGCTATTTCCTTTCCATCCACGGTTTTATAAGATTTTGTTAAAGCATTTGTATTTCTATCATAGTTATAGAAAGTGCTTGAATTTTTTGCATCTGTTATTGATGTAACATTTCCTGTAGAAATAGTTTTATTATTAAAAACTTCTGGAGTTTCATCATCATAACTATAGGTTATTTTATTTCCTATTTCATCTTTAATTGATCTTATATAATTCCCATCTTCTGTATATGAAGCTTCTGAACGGGTTTCAAAACTTCCTCCTGTTGTATATGATTTTATTGGATTACCATAAGAATCATATTCGAAGGAATAAACTATATTCTCTGCTGTTCTCGCTGTTTTTATATTATGCTTATCATCATAAGTATAATTATAATTATTTCCTTTTGGATCAGTGGTTTTTATTAAATCATTAGTTCCACTATATTCAAAAGTACTATTCTTTTCAGCTAAATCCTTAGTTGATACAACATTACCTTTACTATCATATTGATAGCTTGTACTAAATTCTTCCTTATATAATTGAAAATTATCAAAGTATACATTATTAGCATTTCTATAGTATAGTCCATAAATAACAACTCTTGTATAATCACTATCTGCAACCACTTTATCTGCTGCATATTGCCATTCATCCGTATCTTCATTAAATGGTATTACATACCACTGATAACTTCCATCAAGTCTTTGAAGTCCTAGATCTATAGCAAAACATCTATCATTTCTAAGTGGTACAGATTCACCTTTCGCCCAAGCTGCAGCTACAAAAACATCTCCTTTTTTACCTGATACAGGTATTGATTGATATATATTTTTATCCTTATTACTGAATCCGCCCATTTTATAAACTGTTTTTGAAGAATCTACATTAACTGGATATGTTGAATCAGTAGAATAAGCCAAAGCATTGCTATTATCATATCCACTCGCTGACCAATAGGTTGAATTTCCTTGGTTTCCGTTAGCTTTAAAACTAGGATTTTCTACTAAATTATATCTATTAGGTGTTATACCATTTTCAACTTGCAAGGAATCTATATAAACTGTACCTGTTCCCTCTATAATTCCAGCTCTTAAATATACAGAATTTGAAGCTGCATCACTTGGCAAAGTAAATGTAACACTTAATCTTTCCCAATTACTTGAACCCTGTAAAAATTCACTTTCTACAGTACTATAACTTCCATCCTTATTTTGATAATTTACAAATATTCCTGCACCTTTTTTCAATGCAGATGAAATATTTTTTGATTTCACATATGCAGAAAAAGTATAAGTTTTTCCTTTTTCTAAAATAGTAGTTTGGTTAAAAAATGATCTTGAATCTATATTATTTTTAGTTACTTTTAATGAATTATTTCCTAAGTATTTTTCTTCAGTAGTAAATTCACCTTTTCCTTGTGAGTTTCCCCAATAATCATAATTCCATTGAGTATTAACTACCTCACAGTTATGATTTAATAAATAGTTTGTAACTGTATTTTGTAATTTGGAATTGCTTTGTAACTTATTTACATTGCTAATTTCTCCATACTTATAATATGTTCCATTTCCATTTGCATCTATAACAGATGTAGTATTCCCCCAATTATTAAATTGATATACTTCTTTTCTTCCTTGTAAATCTTTAAATGTAGTTGTATTATAGCCATAATTTATTGTTAATGATTTTCCTGTAGTTCCATCATTAAAAACTTCATAAGATTTAGAAACCTTTGAATCAATTCCTGAAGTATACTCATATTTAACTTTATATCCATCATAGTTTTGAGCTTCTATTAATCTATCACTAGAATCATAATTTATAACGGATAACTTATTATCTGGATATCTTATTAAATTTAACTGAACACCTTTATATCCAAAACTTATTTTTCTTCCGCTTGAATCGGTTATTCCAACTAGATATCCATTATCTAATAAATCTAAGGTTGTTCTTCTACCTACCCCATCAACTATATATTTTAATTTAGGACCTTCGTACTGCAATGTCATGGTATTTTTATTAGTATCTTCTATCTTATAAAGATAACCGCTTGCCGTAAACATATACTTATTATCTTTTTTATCCTTTATTAAATACCCTTTATCATATCCATTATTATAATTTAGCTCTATAGTCAAATCTAATCCTGATACATCCTTGTATTTACCAGAGGATGATTCATATTTAAAGTAATGCTCTGTTCCATCTGAATCAATATATTTATAGTAATCTTCTCCTGATACATTTACTTTAACTATTCGTTGACTAAGATTTAATCTCCACCCATTTCCAAACCCTAATACACTGCCATTAGTATCTGTATTATTTTTTTGTTTACTATTATATATAAGAGAAATATTAACAGGCATCCTATTGCCAGAGTCTGATATCAAAGGTTGTTCAAATACTAAGTTACCATTGTAATCATTAATATATCCTGTTCCAAGCCTTCCTACATCTTGTGAATGGTATGTCCAATAACTTTCTAATCCTGAATTATTTATATAATTATATTGTATAACTGGTCTATAATCTCTATAAGCATCATGCATATCTGAAGACCAAAATATAGCATCTGAAATAGACTCATCATTGCTCTTAAGCATCAATCCATTATTTACTCCGCTAGTGTACCATTCCTTTACAATCCTTGTAATGTCAAAAGAAACCCATTTATCTTCTCCACTAACTATTTCATAATCTTCTATTCTATTGTTATAGGAAGGCATATTACTCCATAATAAATTTCCATATACATATCCATTAGATGCAGATGTTGAATATTGGCTAGTTACTTTATGAACATTAACTTGATTAGCTGATGGAGCATTATATAAAACTAAATTCATATATGCACCTGTTATTGTATTTGCTGTATCAAATGTAGGTATATTAAATTTTAAATAACTTCTTGTTATACTTCCATAATTATTTCCAACCCTTAAAAATTGATTATCATATTTGTTTTCAGAATCATTTTGCCTGACAAAGGTATCAAAGATATCTGTTCTAACTTGGCTAGTATTTACAATAGGATCAATTACTACTGGGTATGTCCTATCTTTACTATTGATCCAATCTATATCAGCAATTAATTTTAATTTATATCCTTCTTTTGTTTCTTCAAATTCTAATTTAATATCTCTACTATCGTCACCCTTTTTATCATACATATAAGGTTTTTCCATAGAAAATACTTCTTTTTCTTGATTTTTAACATCATAAAATTTAATCCCATTTTCATTTTGCTTTGCTATAAGATTCTTTGTATTTATACTAAATTCAAATTCAGCACTATCTGCTTTATCATTTATTATTATATTTTCCTTTACAATATTTGAATCTACAGTGTAGTTTAAATCAATATTCTTAAATATATTCTTGTAGTTAACTCCCGTTGAAATATTCTCTAATGTTTTCTTTTCCTCATTTACCCTTATTACTTTTTTATCCTTTTCTATTTTTTCTTTGCTTCCACTTTTATTTTTATTATTTTCATTTATTTTTCTTTCTACTATTTCTTCAATTTCTTCATTAATGCTATTATTATCTTTTATAACATTTTCATATTTAACAGGGTTTGCATTTTCAATTCCCCAAGAAATCTCATAGCCATCTTTAAAGATATTGATTAACTTTTTAGAATCTGAGTATTTTGAAATACTTACTGTAAAATCATTATTTTTATTTGTTAATATATTATTTACTTCATTTTGCCTTATTTTTTTACTAGCATCTATTTTATCTTTATTTTTTGCTTCAATTTTATTATCCTTATTTAAATTTTCTTCATTTTTGCTTTTTTCAATTTCCTTAATTTTATTTTTATCATCAGAATTTAAATTATTATCCCCTGTATTTAAATTATTATCTTCAGTATTTAAACTCTTATCCTCACTATTTAACTTCTTATCTTGACTATTTAAGTTACTATCTTCTTCGCTATTTTTCTTTTGTTCACTAGCGTAATTGTTAGTTGGTTCTTCTTTTTCACCTTCTATTGAATTCTCTTGTTCCTTATTATCAATAACTGATTCTTCATTTAATTTATCTTCATTTTTTGTAGGCTCTATTTTATTATTAGTATTTAAATTTTCTTCTTTTTCATCTAACTCTTTTAATTCCTTATCTAGTTCTTCTTTTAAACTGTTATCGATTTCAACCCACTTATCACCATCTTTATAGTGAATTGGCTTGTTATACACTACAGCTTCATAAGTACCGTCACTTTTTAAAAATTGTTTTGAATATTCTTCTCTAAGTTCTTCAATTTCTTTTACTATACTTGCTTCTTCTTTTACACTCTTATCTTCACTAACCATAGTATTTAACTTATCATCTGCAAATACAGTTTTGTCAATCGATGGTAATAATGTTACCCCCAAAGTTATTACCAAAAATATTGCAATTTTCTTAAAATAATGTTTTGTCATATTTCCTCCTATTATTTACCCTTAATTTACATTTTCAAACATTTATTTGCATATTCAATTATAACTTGAATATTTTACATAATAAATATATTTTATACACCTTTTTCCTTGCTTTTTCGACCATATAATACGGCAATTTTCATTGTAAAATTTATATCCATTAAACATTTTATGGATATAATACCGTCATTTATAATTTTATTATAAATAGAAAAACCCATAGAATAGACTTTTTTATCGTGTCTACTCTATAGGTTAGATTTTAATTTAAATAAAATTCATTGCTAGAAAAACCAACTCAAATTGATTTAAATTGCGAAGCAATTTATAAATGAAAGAATGAAAAAATTAAAAAATGAAAGAATTAAGGTGCTTTGCTGTGCAAAACTTAAACTATGTGCGAGGCATTGAATACTTAGTAAAGTTGGGTGTAACGATAACTGAACTTAGTATGAAAGCCCATCTAACGAAGCTTGCCTGAAGTAGATGTACATATCTTTTTTAAAATCCCTTAAGGATTTTCCCCATAACTTAACTTTTTCATCCTTAATTTTAAGTTTATAACTTGTTACCTGTTACCTTATCCAAAAAACTGTGAACTGTGAATTGTGCACTGTGAACTAAAAGAGATTGCTTCACAATCCCTTTACTATTCTCCATAAACCTTTTTCTTCAACGCCAGTCCTGCCTTAGTTACTGCAACTCCACCAAGAGCTGTTTCTCTTAATTCAGCTGGTAAGCTTCTTCCTACCTTATACATTGCTGATACAGTGTCATCAAAAGGTATTTTTGATTCTACCCCTGCCATAACTAAGTCAACTGTACATAATGCACTTATAGCTCCTGAAGCATTTCTTTTAGCACATGGAATCTCAACTAATCCTGCAACTGGATCACAAACTAATCCTAGTATATTTTTAAAAACTATAGCTCCTGCATCTAAGGACATTTTAGGTGTTCCACCCATCATTTCTACAACAGCTGCTGCTGCCATTGCTGAGGCTGATCCACACTCTGCTTGGCATCCACCTTCTGCTCCTGCAAATGTAGCGTTTCTTCCTATAATCATTCCAACAGCTGCTGCTGCAAATAATGCTTTCATTAGTTCTTCATCATTTTTATTAAGTTTTTCTCCTGCTGTCAATATTACTGCAGGCAAAATTCCACATGAGCCTGCTGTAGGGCAAGCAACTATTTTTCCCATAGATGCATTAACTTCTGAGGATGAAAGTGCCATGGACATTGCTAAAACCATAGTGTCTCCTGTTAAGGAATTTCCTGATTTTAAGTATTGCTGCATTTTATATGCATCTCCACCTATTAAACCACTAACTGAAAATATTTCTTTTTCTCTTGCTTCTGATGCTGCATCTTTCATGACATCTAATGTTTTTTTCATTTTCAAAAATACTTCTTCTCTTGATAAATCATTATCTTCCATTTCTCTTATTATTGCATACTCACTTAATGAAATTGACTGCTCTTCACATATATGTATAAGTTCTTCTCCTGATTTTGCTATGTCCAAACTACTCACCTTCTTCCACTTTATTTATAAGTATTACTTGTTCTATTCCTTCAACAGCTTTAATTTCTTCAATTAAATCCTTTGAAATTTTACTATCTACTTCAAAGGTCATAGTAGCATTTTTTCCTTTTTGACTTCTTCCTAAATTTAAAAAGGCTATATTAATTTTATGACTATATAAGATATTAGTTACTTTTGCTACAGTTCCAGGTATATCTTTATGTGAAGTTATTATAGTAGCATATGCTCCAGTAAATTTAACTTTATTTCCATTTATTTCGACTATCTCGATATTTCCTCCACCTACTGAACTTCCTATAACATCGCAACTTTTTCCATTTTGACACTTCATCAAAAATCTAACAGTATTAGGATGATAATCACCTAAATCTTCATCCCTAAATGTTATTTTTATTCCCTTTTCTTTTGCAATTTCAAGAGAATCCCTAAGCCTTTTATCTGATGGATCCATTTCCATTATTCCTGCAACTAATGCTCTATCTGTACCATGGCCTTTATAGGTTTTGCCAAAAGATCCATGTAATAAAAAAGTAACTTCTACAATTTCATCCCCTGCAATTGCACGTGCAACTTTACCTAATCTTGCTGCCCCTGCTGTATGTGAAGAAGAGGGGCCTACCATTATAGGTCCCAATATATCAAAAACACCCATGCTACTCATTGTTACCTCCATTTTCCAGTTGAAAGCTAATAATTAATAATCATATCAGCACCATCCACTGGCTTCATCTTTTTTTATTGTCAGAAATATTATATATATGTTTCAATTAATAATCTACATATTTAAGACAATATAATGCTAATAGTTAGTATATTTACTTCAGTTTGTATTTCATAATTCAAAGTCTTATCTAGTTGTTAATTAATAACTATTCACTGTGCCTTGTAATCTGTTCACGGTGAACTAATTAAAACTATTATTTATAAAATACGCTTCCTCCAATGAATTCACGTAAGGTACAGTTTAATTGAAAAGCTTAACTAAACTTACGCTATATATTTTTATTAAATATGGACTTTCTTTAAAATAAATATCGTATTTCTTCTTATTCTTTATAAATTGAATATCTGTTACATAATCACTTTGTTTTCTTACCTTAATTTCATCTATTTCATGTTTTTTATACTTTAATATATTATTTTTTCTTATGACTTCAAGTTCATTTATATCAATATTATAAATAATATTATTCCTATTAGAGCTTCTATAAAAATAAGCTATTATAACTAAAATAGGAATCATCACTAATAACATTATTTCTAATCTAAATCTCATAATATTTGTTATCATATACGGTATCCACCAGATAAAAATTGATAAACTTTGGTTTGTAATTTTAGTATAATTAAATAATATATTTTCTTTATTTAATTCTCTTCTTAACTCATCAAGCTTACTTCTTTCACTCCATAAAAGCGAATTTATACTAATAGAATAAACTCTACCACTATAAGTTAGTATCCCTAAAACACTTTCATCATAAAATATACTTCTAATATCACTCTTTTTTATAATATACTTCTTAAATAACTTTTTATAAATAACATTGCTATCATTTACCTCTAAAATTATTTTCCCATAATCACTTTTTAATACCATAAAAACCCCCAAGTTTATTTCAGTTCACAGTTTACAGTTCACAATTCACAGTTTTCTCTAATTGTTAATTAATAACTGTGCACTGTATCTTGTGAACTGTGACCTAATCTAAATATTAGTATTTATAAAACACGCTTCCTCCAATGAATTCTCGTAGGATACTATTGGTTGGAACATAATCTTTATCTATTTCTTTAAAAAATCCTAAGAAAGATTTTAATCTGCTTGCTTCTAAATACACTGGACTATCTTCACTAATTTTATCTAACTCTTCTAAAGCATATTTTTTTAATACACATAATTCATAAACTAAGGTAGAGTTAAACATTACATCTGCTTCTTCTTGAAAAACGAAAATATTTTTTTCCTCACCTCTTCTAATAGATGGCCACATCTTTAATGTATCCTCTCCCCCATATCCTCTTGATAAGTAATCTCTAACTATTCTTCTTACTCTTCTTATATCCGTTGTTGCAATTCTATTATGATTATCAAGATTTAATTGTGTTAATGCTGATATATATATTTTAAATTTCTGCTTATCTGAAATAGATGATGTTAAAATAGGATTTAATCCATGAATTCCTTCTATTAACAGAACTCCATTACTTGGAAGAATAAGTTTATGACCTATCCATTCTCTTTCCCCTTTTCTGAAATTATACCTTGGAATTTCTACTTCTTCTCCCTTTAACAAACTGCATAAATGTTTATTAAATAAATCTAAATCTAATGAATATACACTTTCAAAATCATATTCTCCATTTTCATCCTTTGGAGTATGATCTCTATCTACAAAGTAATCATCTAACGATATAGGAATTGGCACGTACCCATTTACTCTAAGTTGCACTGATAATCTATTAGCAAAGGTTGTTTTACCAGATGAACTTGGTCCTGCTATTAATACAACTTTTGTTTCTTTTCTTTCATTTATCATATCTGCTATTTGAGCAATTTTCTTTTCATGAAGGGCTTCTGAAACCATAACTAAATCTCTGAATTCTTTATTTTCTACTTTATCATTTAATGAACCAACTTCACCAACTTCTAAAATATTAAGCCATCTTTCTGTTTCTATAAATATTTGAGACAACTTCCTATTTTCCTTAAAATCTGCTACAACATTTAAATCATTCTTTTTAGGATATCTTAATACAAAGCCTGGTTCATAATACATTAAATCAAAAGCTTTTATAATTCCTGTTGAATATGCCATCTGGCCATAAAAGTAATCATACCTTCCATCTAATTCATATAACTTAACATTTTCAAAATTCACATGATTTAACAATGAAACCTTATCTTCCATGCCATATCCTGTAAATATTTCAATGGCTTTTTCTCTTTTAACTTTTATCCTTTTTATTGGAATATCTTCATCTATAAGCTCCTTCATACGAACCTTTATCTTATCTATATCTTCCTTATTCAATACTTCTTCCTTATGAAGTTCACCAAACACACCCTCTCCAATGCTATGCTCAATTGTTATAATTGAATCATCATAAAGATCTAATGTAGCTTTTATAAAAATGAATTGTAGAGTTCTAGTGTAAATTTTATATCCTATTGGGCTATCAAATTCTATTAATTCTATTTTTCCATCTCTATATATTTCGCGAAATAATTCATAATAATCTTTATCTAATCTGCATAATGCTATTTTAGTTGAATCAATATTTAAAAAGTTTTCTATAAATTCCTTATAAGTAGTTCCTTTGTTAACCAAATGTTCTTTGTTTTTATAAATTATTTTAAAAGTATTCATTCCTCGTCCTCCTTGAAATAAACTTTGTCAATATTTTCTAAACATCTTTATTTAATATTATATACTGTATATGAAAAAAATCTATAAAATTTCCTACTATATTAATCTTTATTAATATAAGAATAAACTTGTTAATTTATACGAATACTATGTTTTATGAGGTGATTTTACATGTTTATTGTACTAATAAGAACCATTTTTCTTTATGTCTTAGTAATACTTGTGATTAGATTAATGGGAAAGAGACAAATAGGTGAATTACAACCTTATGAATTTGTAATTACTATAATGATTTCAGACTTAGCTGCTTTACCTATGCAAGATACAAGATTACCTTTAATATTAGGAATTATACCTATTATTACTTTACTATTTATAAAAACAGTGTTATCTATAATTCAATTAAAAAGCCAAAAAGCTAGAAAAATTTTAGAAGGTGAACCTTGTATATTAATTACTAGAGGTAAAATAAATTTTGAAACATTAAGAAAACAACAAATTAATTTAGATGAACTCATGGAAGAAATAAGACTTGCTGGATATTTTGATTTAAGTGAAATAGAATTTGGAATATTAGAAAACAATGGTCAAATGTCATTTTTAACTTCTGATAAATCTAGAAAAGATTCTTCTAATAATAATTCTAATAATAAAACTAAAGAAGTTAAACCTCAATTACCAGTCATCTACATACTAGATGGTAAAATAAATAAAAATGCTTTAACATCTTGTGGTAAAACTGATGATTGGGTTAAAAGTGAATTAAAAAAACACAATATAAATTCAATTAAAAATGTTTTAATTGCAATGACAGATACAAATGGTAAATTTGTTTATCAATTACATAATAATAAGGAGGTAAAATAATGAAAAACAGTGTTATTTCTGTACTCCTTTTTATAGTATTAGTTTTTTCATTACTATTTCTTAATAATGAATTTGTATCTCTTTGTGATGATATAATCATGAAATGCGAAGAAATTGAAGTTTTATTAGATGATAAAAATGAATTACTAGCATATGAAGCTTCAGTTGAGTTATTAGAATTTATAAAAGAAAGAGATTCAATTCCTGCTATATACTTAAATCATGCAGATTATGATTTTCTTATGAATGAATCTTTAAAGCTCTCTCTTTATATAGAGGGAGATGATAAAGCTGAATCCTTAGCAACTCTCCATGTACTAAGATATAATGCTGAACATCTAAAAAACTTACAAAAACCTGATATTAAAAACTTATTTTAAACTTTAATATAATTAACTTATTTAACATAATTTCAATTAAACTATAGCAAAGCTAAGAATAAAGTTGCTATAGTTTTTTATTTATATTCACTAATGCTTATAAAAATTCATTAAAGTATATAAAAATCCTTCATTTTTAAATTTTTATACATAAATATTGAATAAATATAAAATTATTTATTGCATAATTATACCTTAAGTCGTATAATTATAAACATAGCTTTTATTGGATTAAAAAGCAATTATTAAATGTACTTAATTTTTGGGTAATAAAAAAGTTATAAATATATAAGGGGGCTTAATTATATGAAAAAATTTAACAAAGTTGTACTAGCTTATTCTGGAGGACTTGATACCTCAATAATCATCTCTTGGCTTAAAGAAAATTATGGCTGCGAAGTTATTGCTGTTGTTGGAAATGTTGGACAAAAAGATGAATTAGTAGGTTTAGAAGAAAAAGCGATTAAAACTGGAGCTTCAAAATGTTATATCGAAGATTTAACTTCTGAATTTGTTAATGATTATATTTTTCCAACTATTCAAGCTAATGCAATATATGAAGGAAAGTATCTTTTAGGGACTTCTTTTGCAAGACCTATTATAGGAAAAAGATTAGTTGAAATTGCACTTGCTGAAGGTGCAGATGCAATTTGCCATGGTTGTACTGGTAAAGGAAATGATCAAGTTAGATTTGAACTTGCTGTTAAAGCCTTTGCACCAGATATGGATATTATAGCTCCTTGGAGAATTTGGGATATTAAATCAAGAGAAGAAGAAATAGAATATGCTTTAGATAGAAAGATTCCTATTTCAATAAGTTATGAAACTAATTATAGCAAGGATAAGAACTTATGGCATTTAAGTCATGAAGGTTTAGATTTAGAAGATCCAAATAACGAACCTAAATACGATAAAATCTTAGAATTATCTAATACTTTAGAAAATGCTCCAGATAAAGCAACTTATATTACATTAAAATTTGAAAAAGGTATTCCAGTTGCACTAAATGGTGAAGAAGTAGATGGTGTTACATTAATAGAAAAACTTAATAAAATTGGTGGAGAAAATGCCATTGGAATAATTGATATGGTTGAAAATAGATTAGTTGGTATGAAATCAAGAGGTGTTTATGAAACTCCAGGTGGAACTATCCTATATAGAGCTCATAAAGATCTTGAAGAAATTTGTCTTGATAAAGAAACTTCTCATTATAAAGAGTTAGTTGCTTTAAAATTTGCAGAATTAGTTTACAACGGTCAATGGTTTACTCCACTTAGAGAGGCACTTTCAGCCTTTGTAAGTAAGACTCAAGAAACTGTAACTGGTGAAGTAAAACTTAAATTATATAAGGGAAATATAATTAATGCTGGAATGACATCTCCTTATTCATTATATAGTGAAGAATATGCAACCTTTGGTGAAGATGCTGTATATGATCAAAAAGATTCTGCTGGTTTTATAAATTTATTTGGTCTACCTATAACTGTTAAAGCAAAAATGAATGAAGCTTTAAAAAAGGCTGGTAAGTAAAATGAAGCTTTGGGGTGGACGTTTTGAAAAAGGAGTTAATTCATTAGTTAATGACTTTAATTCTTCAATTAGAACAGATTCAAGAATGTATAAAGAAGATATTCTTGGTAGCTTAGCCCATGTAAAAATGTTAGGAAGACAAAATATTATTTCTAATGAAGATAGTATAAAAATAGCAGAAGGTTTAGAAACAATTTTAAAAAGATTAGAAAATGGAGTTATAAAAATTAATGAAGCATCTGAAGATATTCATAGCTTTATAGAGGAAACTTTAACTTATTATATAGGTGAAGAAGGTAAAAAACTTCACACTGGAAGAAGTAGAAATGATCAGGTTACTTTAGACACTAAGCTATATCTAAAAAAATATCTTATAGATATTGCAAATGATATTATTTCTCTTCAAGAAACACTTTATAAAAAGGCAAAAGAAAATATTTATACTATAATGCCTGGATATACACATATGCAAAAAGCACAACCAATTACATTTGCTCATCATCTTCTTGCCTATTGTGAAATGTTTAAAAGAGATTTAAGCAGGCTGCTTGATTGCTATAAAAGATTGGATGAAATGCCTTTAGGAAGTGGAGCTCTTGCAACTTCTACTTATAATATAGACAGGCTTTCAGTAGCAAATGATTTAGGCTTTGCTTCTATTACACTAAACAGCTTAGATTCTGTTTCTGATAGAGATTATGCAATAGAGTCATTATCAAATTTATCTATGATAATGATGCATCTATCAAGATTTTCTGAAGAAATTATTATTTGGGCCACTAATGAATTTAATTTTATAGAATTATCTGATGAATATAGTACAGGTAGTAGTATTATGCCTCAAAAGAAAAATCCAGATGTTGCTGAACTAGTAAGAGGTAAAACAGGAAGAGTTTATGGAGACTTAATAACTCTTCTTACTGTTATGAAGGGACTTCCACTAGCTTATAACAAAGATATGCAAGAAGATAAAGAAGCATTATTTGATGCTTTAGATACAGTAACTATATCTCTTAGGACTTTTAATGGAATGTTAGACACATTAAAAATTAACAAAGAAACTATGAAAAAAGGCGCTTCTATGGGATTTACAAATGCTACAGATGTTGCTGATTATTTAGTGAAAAATAATGTACCCTTTAGAACTGCTCATGAAATAGTTGGTGAAATAGTTCTTTATTGTATAAAAGAAAATATTGCAATTGATGATCTTTCATTAGATAAGCTTAAGGAGTTTTCTCTTGTTTTTAAAGAAGACATATATGAAGCAATTAGTTTAACAACTTGTGTTGAAGAAAGAAAAGTATTAGGTGGACCTAGCTCCTCTTCAGTTAAAATACAGCTAGATTTACTTTTAAAATCAATAGAAAGTACTAAGGAGGCATTACAATGCTTAAAGTAGGAATAATTGGTGCAACTGGATATGTAGGCGCTGAATTAATTAGACTTTTACTAAATCATTCTAAAGTTACTATTGAAGCTATAAGTTCAATTTCTTATGAAGGTGAAGAAATTTCTTCTATATATAAAAACTTTTATGGAGTTACAAACTTAATATGTGAAAATCAAGAAGAAGTTATAGAAAAATGTGATGTAATATTTGCTGCTTTGCCTCATGGGCTTAGTGAAGAAATTGCAGAACTTGTTAATAAAAACAATAAAATCCTTATAGATCTTGGAGCTGATTTTAGATTAAACAATGAATATGAGTATGAAAGATGGTATGGAAAAAAGTTTTTATATAAGAATCTTCACAAAAGTAGCATTTATGCCCTACCAGAGCATAATAGAGAAAAAATTAAAGAACATAAAATAATTGCTAATCCTGGATGCTATCCAACATCAATAGAGCTTGGGTTAATGCCATTATTAAAAAATTCATTAATTAAACTAGATAATATAATCTGTGATTCAAAATCTGGAGCTACTGGAGCAGGTAGAGGACTTACTTTAAAATCACACTATGCTGAATTAAACGAAAACTTTTCCCCATATGGAATAGGAAGTCATAGACATATCCCAGAAATAGAACAATGTCTTTCAGATATAGCTGAGGAAGAAGTAAAAATAACTTTTACTCCTCACCTACTTCCAATAAATAGAGGTATTTTATCAACAATTTATTGTACTCCAAATAAAGAAGTTAATATTAAAGAAATTCATAAATTATACTGTGACTTTTATAAAAATGAATCCTTTATAAATGTTCTTGAACTTGGAGATATAGCTTCTATTAAAGATGTTAAATATACTAACAATTGTAATATATCACTACACTTAAACCATAGAGATGATGGCTTAATAATAGTAAGTACTATAGACAATATGATAAAAGGCGCTGCAGGACAAGCAATTCAAAATATGAATATTATTTTAGGATTAAAAGAAACAGAAGGACTTAAATTAGTTGCAACATGCAACTAATTCAGTTCACAGTTCACAATTCACAGTGCACAGTTATTTTTTTAGTTGATTCTTTACAACTGTGAACTGTGAATTGTGAACTGCCAACTAAATAAAAAGGGGGTTTTTCAATTGCAATTAATAAATAATAAAGGTATTACTGCTCCTCAAGGTTTCCTTGCATCTGGAATCCATTGTGGGCTTAAAAAAAATAATTTGAAGTTAGATTTAGCCCTTATATACTCAAATGTTCCAGCTACCGCTGCTGGTATTTATACTAAAAATAAAGTTAAAGGGGCTCCTATATATATAACTAAAGATCATCTATCAAATAAAAAGGCTCAAGCCATCATAATAAATAGTGGAAATGCTAATACCTGTAATGGTGAGGATGGATTAGCTAAAGCTAAAAAAATGACTGAACTTCAAGCTAAAGCTCTTAAATTAAAAGCTAATGATGTTTTAGTGGCATCTACAGGGGTTATAGGCATCCCACTTAATATAGATGCTATAAAAAATGGCATACCATTACTTACTGAAAGATTATCTAAGGATGGCTATGAAGATGCTGCAACTGCAATAATGACAACAGACACATACAAAAAGCAGCTAGCTTTTGAATTTACTATTGATGATAAAAAAATAACTATAGGTGCAATGGCAAAAGGTTCTGGAATGATAGAACCAAACATGGGTACAATGCTTTCATTTATAACTACTGATTTGAATATTTCCGGAGAAATGCTTCAAGAAGCTTTAAAAGAAAGTACTAAAATTAGCTATAACAGGGTAAGTGTTGATGGAGATACTAGCACAAATGATATGGTATTAGTAATGGCTAACGGATTAGCCAATAATAAAAAAATTCAAGAAAAAGATTCTAATTACTACTTATTTTTAGAGGTTTTAAATACTCTTAATATAACTTTAGCAAAAATGATAGCTAAAGATGGTGAAGGTGCTAGTAAACTAATTGAATGTATAGTTTACAATACTAAATCACTTAAAGATGCTGAAGTATTGTCTAAAAGTGTTATTAATTCACCATTAGTAAAAACAGCTATCTTTGGAAGTGATGCTAATTGGGGGCGAATTTTATGTGCTCTTGGATATTCTGGTATAAACATAGATCCTAATAAAGTAGATTTATCATTTAAAAGTTCAGTAGGAATAATAGATGTTTGCAAAGGTGGCATGGGATTATCCTTTGATGAGGTAAAAGCAAAAGAAATATTATTAAATGATGAAATAACTATTTATATAAATATGAATACTGGTCAATATTCTTCTACAGCTTGGGGCTGTGATTTAAGCTATGACTATGTAAAAATCAATGGCGATTATAGAAGCTAAAGAAAGGTGTGTATATTTTGAACTACATTGAACATGCAAAAGTATTAACACAAGCACTACCATATATTCAATCTTTATCTGGAAAAATAGTTGTAATAAAATACGGTGGAAATGCAATGACAAGTGATGAACTTAGAAAAAGTGTAGCAACTGATATTGTTTTACTTCAATGTGTTGGTATAAAACCAGTTATAGTTCATGGTGGAGGTCCACATATTTCAGAATTTTTAAATAAAATAGGAAAAGAAAGTAAGTTTATTGATGGACTTAGATATACAGACAATGAAACTGTAGAAATTGTAAAAATGGTTTTAGGTGGGAAAGTTAATAAAGACTTAGTTAGCTTAATAGAAAGCACAGGGGGAAAAGCACTTGGCCTTTGTGGTATGGATGGATCATTTATTAAAGCTAAAAAAATAGAAAAATCTGTTGATCTTGGATATGTTGGAGAAATAACTAGTATAGACATAAATATTATAAATACAGCTATTGAATCTGGCTATATTCCTGTAATTGGATCAATTGCAATAGGTGAAGATTGTACTCAAGTATATAATATAAATGCTGATATTTGTGCTTCAAAAATATCCTCGGCACTAAAAGCTGAGAAATTAGTTTTATTAACAAACGTTCCTGGATTAATGATAGATCCAAGTGATGAATCTACATTAATATCATCCTTAAAACCACATGAAGTGAAAAAACTACAAATGGATGGAATAATTAAAAATGGAATGATTCCTAAAATAGATTGCTGTGTAGAAGCTGTAAGAATGGGAGTGAAAAAGGCACATATAATAGATGGCACACTTCCCCACTCAATACTATTAGAACTTCTTTCAAAAGAAGGTATAGGAACAATGATATATTAGGAGGTTTTTATATGTCAACTGATTTATCTTTAATGTCTACTTACTCATATCTACCTGTAAATTTAATTAAAGGAAATGGATGTTTTCTTTATGATGATAAAAACAATGAATATTTAGATTTTACAAGTGGAATTGGTGTAAATAGTCTTGGTTATTATAATTCAAAATGGGTTGAAGCCGTTAGTAATGCTGCTTCTACTCTACAACATATATCAAATATATTTTTAAATAAAACAACTTTAAATCTGGCTGATAAAATAACTAGTCTATCTGATATGAGTAAGGTATTCTTTTGCAATTCTGGAGCTGAAGCAAATGAAGGTGCTATTAAATTAGCTAGAAAATATAGCTTTGATAAGTATGGAAATAAAAGAAATAAAATATTAACATTAAAACAGTCCTTTCATGGAAGAACATTAGCAACCTTAACTGCTACTGGACAAGATAAATTTCATAACTACTTCTTCCCTTTTGTTGAAGGTTTTGACTACTTTAGTGCAAATGATATAGAAGATTTTAAAGAAAAGCTTTCTAATGATGTTTGTGCAGTTATTATGGAATCAATTCAAGGTGAAGGTGGAGTTTATCCCCTTGACTATGAATTTGTAAATGAAGTTTATAAAATATGCAACAAACAGGACATTCTTATGATTTTTGATGAAGTTCAATGTGGAATAGGACGAACTGGAAAGCTATTTGGATATGAACATTACAATATCAAGCCTGATATTGTAACTATAGCTAAAGGACTTGGAGCTGGATTACCTATTGGAGGATTTTTATGTAATGAAAATTTGTCAAATGTTTTCAAAACCGGTGATCATGGTACAACCTTTGGTGGAAATCCAGTAGCTTGTGCTGGTGCATTAGTAGTTTTAAACAATATATGTACTCAAGAGAAATTAAATGAAATCACCGAAAATGGTGAATATCTTATGAATTCACTAAAGAATATAAATTCTAATTTAATTAAAGATATAAGGGGCAAAGGACTGATGATAGGAATAGAAACAGAAATACCATCATCAGAAATACAACAAAAAGCATTAGAAAAAGGGCTTCTACTACTAACTGCTGGTAAAAACGTAGTTAGACTACTTCCACCTCTTGTAATAACAAAAGATGAAATTAAGAAAGCAGTGGAAATACTAAAATCAATTTTTATTTAATTCACAACTGTAAAAAAAATTGCGAAGCAATTTATACAGTTCACAGCGCACAGTTCACAGTTGTTTTGATTTTATAGGGAACAGGTGTCAGGTAACAGGCTCAATTATAGTTTGCTACACTTAAATAAATTTTAATGTCACTCACCAATTATTTTTACAAATAACTTAATTTATTATTAATTTAAATTCTTAATATAAGTTGGCGAAGGTAAATAGAATATGTGAAATAAGCATATAGCGAGAAATTAGAAGTACTTGGTGAAGGAAGAACTACTCTGCCTTAGTGTTGTTGGTTTGTCTGAGCGCAGCGAGTTCAACCAAAACTCTTGGCATAGCAGTTCTCCGATCCTAGTACTTCTTTTCGTAGCTATTTAGCTTATGAAACATATCTATTTATCGTAGCCTTTATATTCGCATTTTATATCAATTGTTAATAAAAAAAGGGGGGCTTTTAATGAATAAAGACTTATTGAAACTGGAGGATTTATCTAAGGATGAAATTCTTGATATTTTAAATCTTGGGGATCAATTAAAATATGAATTAAAGCATAATATTACACATCATCATCTTAAAGGAAAAACACTTGGAATGATTTTTGAGAAATCTTCGACTAGAACTAGAGTTTCTTTTGAAGTTGGTATGTATCAACTTGGAGGTTACCCATTATTTTTAAGTTCAAATGATTTGCAAATTGGACGTGGGGAACCTATCCAAGATACAGCTAGGGTATTATCTAGGTATTTAAATGGAATAATGATAAGAACATTCTCTCAAAATGAAGTAGAAAGTTTAGCTGAATGTTCAAATATTCCTATAATAAATGGGCTTACAGATGACGAACACCCTTGTCAAGTTTTAGCTGATTTAATGACTATACGAGAAAAGAAAAATATTTTAGATGGATTAAAAGTTGCTTATATAGGTGATGGAAATAATATGGCTCAATCTCTTATTATTGGCTGCTTGACTGTTGGAATGAATATTTCATTAGCAATACCTGATGACTATATGGTAACAAATTATTATATAAATAAAGGTACTGAAATCGCTAAAAATAATGATTTAAATTTCAAAATAGTTAATAATCCAAGAGAAGCTGTTCTAGATGCCGATGTAGTAATTACTGATGTTTGGGCAAGTATGGGAAAAGAAAAAGAGGTTAATGAAAGAATGATGGCTTTTAAAGGATATCAAGTTAATTCTGAACTTATGTCTCTTGCAAAAAGTGATGCTATTGTACTACATTGTTTACCTGCTCATAGAGAAGAAGAAATAACCGAAGAAATTCTTGAAAAACATTCAGATACGATTTTTGAAGAAGCTGAAAATAGACTTCATGTTCAAAAAGCAATATTAGTTAGACTTATGAAATAAAACCCACTGAAAATGAAAGAATGAAAAAGTGAAGAGTGAAAGAGTTGAGGAAAAAATCATTAACTTTTCACTCTTTCACTATTCGCTAATAAATTGCTTTGTGACTTTTCTATTACAAACTTGCCAATCTTTGATATTTATTGTAGGATATAAAATATCAAAGAATATTATATGAAATCCATCATATAATTGAATGTAGCCTTTGCTTGATTTTAATTGGAGGTGTATATTTTGGCAAAAAGAACTTTATTATCTGCAAGCATGGTATTATTGTTACTTTTAAATAATACTAATATAGCATTTGCAGAACCTAATTCTTCGGAAACACAAGTTATCCAAGATAATAAAGTTAAATATGAACAATTAGATGAGGATACTTTAGAGCTAGATACTGAAATAGCTAAATTAAATATTGAAATAGAAGGTCTTAATTCTAAGCTAGATGAAAATAACTCTGAAATCCAAGATACTGAAAATGAAATAACAACTATTAACCATAAAATTGAAGAAGCAAAGCTAGAAATTGAGGACAAGCAAAAAACTATTGATGGACGTGTTCGTTCCATGTATAAAAGTAATATGGCTACAGATATGATTGTTTATTTAATAACTTCTGAAAATATATTTGATATGTTGGATAGAGTCCAAACCATGAGTAAAATAATTTCAGTAGACAAAGAAATGATTTTAGAAGTAAATGAGAAAAGAGAATCTCTTGATAAAAATGCAAATGAAATTCAAAAAAAACAAGATAATTTGCTTCAATTAAAAAAATCTATTGAAACTAATTTAAATGAAGTAAATAATAAAAAAGAAACTCAACAAAAACTTTTAGATGAATTAAACTCAAGAAAAGATGAAATTATGGCTATAATTGAAGTAAATGAAGAAAATTTAGTTTCTTATCCATTGTCAATTATAAACTCAGATTCCTCATCAATTTCTGAAATTCAAAATGCTATTAATACACTACAATATATGTTGCCTCAACTTAACAGTAATTATGTCATAGATTTAGTAAATGCTGCTATTGATTCTGGTAATTATATAATTTCTTTAAGCGAAAGTAATCAGGCAACTTCCAATTCAGTGGAAAATTCCAGTGGGTATTTATCTACATATTCTATGATTGCAACAGCTTATACTGGACATGGCATTACTGCAATGGGTCTTAAGCCTGTCCGTGATCCTAATGGATTAAGCACAGTTGCTATTGATCCAAGTGTTATTCCTTTAGGTTCTAAAGTTTATGTTGAAGGTTATGGCTATGCTATTGCTTCAGATACAGGCGGCGCAATTAAAGGAAATAAAATAGATGTTTATATGAATTCTAATGAAGAATGCTTTGCTTTTGGTCGAAGAACAGTTACAGTCAATGTTATTGCATACCCTGGACAATGGTAAATATCTAAAACTTAATATACAGACATTAAAAGCTAAATATTAAGTTTGAATACTAATTTAATTTATAAGTAAAAATAAAGGATGTAGTTTAAGGGGTTTTTATTAGTTATCTAATAAAACTATATATCTACATCCTTTTATATATAAGTATTGAGAGCTAAATATTATTTAGAACTTCTAATGTTTCATTTGCTATCATTAGTTCTTCGTTAGTTGGAATAACAAATACTTTAACTTGAGAATCTTCAGTACTTATTTCAACTATCTCTCCTCTTACGTCATTCCACTTATCATCAATTTTTATTCCTAAGAAATCCATTCCTTCTAAACAAGATTTTCTTGTTATACTTGAATTTTCACCTATACCTGCTGTGAAGATAATTGCATCTACTCCACCCATATGTGCAGCATAAGCAGCTATTTGACCTCTTATTCTGTAATAAAAAATATCTAAAGCTAATTTTGCTCTTCTATTTCCCTCTAATGCAGATTTTTCTAAATCTCTAAAATCTGAACTAACTCCAGATATCCCTAATACTCCTGACTTTTTATTAAGAGAATCACTTGCTTCTTCTGGCGTATATCCACACTCCTCAATTAAGAATGTGGATATTGATGGATCAATATTACCGCATCTTGTTCCCATAGCTATTCCAGCAAGAGGAGTAAAGCCCATAGAAGTATCTATAGATTTACCATCTTTTATTGCACATATACTAGCTCCATTTCCTAAATGACAACTAATTATTTTCATATCTTTAATATCTCTGTTTAATACTTCTCCAAGCTTTTGTGAAACATATTTATGAGAAGTTCCATGAAATCCATATTTTCTTATACCATATTTCTCATACAAACTATACTCTATAGGATATATATAAGCTTCCTGTGGCATAGTTTGATGGAATGCAGTATCAAATACTGCTATCATAGGAGTATTTGGCATTAATTCTTTACATGCTTTTATTCCTGTTATATTAGGTGGATTATGAATTGGTGCTAATTTTATACATTCCTCTAAATGACATAAAACTTCATCATCTATAAGAACTGAATTAGAATATTTTTCTCCACCATGAACTACTCTATGGCCTACAGCATAAATTTCATTTATATCTTGTATAACACCATATTTTTTATCCAGCAATGTTTCCAGAACTATATTAATAGCCTCTTTATGATTTGTGAATTTTCCATTTACAACATACTTTTTTCCAATAGGATTCTTATGAGTTAATACAGAGTCAGCTAAGCCAATTCTTTCAACTAAACCTTGGCACATAACCTCCTCAGTATTCATCTCTATTAGTTGATATTTTAATGATGAACTTCCACAATTAATAACTAGTATTTTCATATTTTATCTTCACCTCTACTACAATGTAATTTTTGATTGGGATTGTACAGAAGTCAAAACTACTACATTTACTATATCCTCTACTGAGCACCCTCTAGATAAATCATTTATAGGTTTAGCAAACCCTTGACATATCGGTCCTATAGCTTCAGCATTAGCAAATCTTTGTACAAGTTTGTATCCTATATTACCTGATTGCAAATCTGGAAATATTAAAACATTAGCTCTTCCAGCTACACTACTATTTGGTGCTTTTTGCTTTGCAACTTTTTGTACTATTGCAGAATCTAGCTGTAATTCTCCATCAATTAATAAATCTGGTCTCATATTCTTAGCTAGTTCTGTTGCCATTCTTACTTTTTCCACTGTTTCATGATCTGCTGATCCCATAGTTGAAAAACTTAACATTGCAACTCTTGGCTCTATTTTACAAACATTTCTTGCTGTATCTGCTGTTGCTATTGCTATTTCTGCAAGTTCTTTATAATCTGGATTTGGATTTACAGCACAATCAGCAAATAATAACATCCCTTCTTCTCCATAACATGAATTAGGAACCATCATTATAAAGAAACTCGATACTACTGAAACACCTTTTAAAGTTTTTATTACTTGAAGCCCCGGTCTTAATAAATCTCCTGTTGTATGAATTGCTCCCGATACCATTCCATCTGCATCATTACATTTTACCATCATTGTACCAAAATATAGCGGATCCCTAACTATGCTCTTAGCTTTTTCTATAGTCACTCCCTTATTTTTTCTTAACTCGTAAAACTTCTCTATATAATATTGAAGTTTATCTGATTTTTCTGGATCTATTATATCTATTTCATCAATATCTGCATTTAATTTTTTTGCCTTATTTAAAATAGTTTCATAATTACCAATTAATATAGGATGTGCTACATTTATATCTTTTATTTTACTAGCAGCTAATATAGTTCTTTCCTCTTCTCCTTCTGGTAAAACAATCTTCTTTATATTCTCTTTAGCAAGTTCATATAATTTATTTAAAAGTTCCATGTCTTTCCCCCTAATGTTAGGATATTTTTATAAAGACTATATATAAGTTGTAAAAATATTATTTAGGAGGCATTACTACGGCCTTTCCTTTAACTACAACTTCGCCTCTTTGGTTTGTACAAATTGTTTCAAGAGTTATTCTATTTTTTTCTTCTAATTTTTCAATAACTTCCACTGTTGCTGTTATAGTATCTCCAAATCTAACTGGAGATGTAAATTTTAATTCCTGTGAAAGATATATAGTTCCTGGACCAGGAAGCTGCATTCCAAGAACAGTTGATATATATCCAGCTGATAACATACCATGAGCTATTCTTCCCTTAAACATAGTGTCTTTAGAATATTCTTCATTGAAATGTGCTGGATTTAAATCACCACTCACACCTCCAAATAAAATTACATCAGCCTCACATACTGTTCTGCTATAACTAGATTTATCTCCTAAATTTATTTCATTTATAGTTTTACCTTTCATATTAATCCTATCCTCCTATTACTCTCTTTCAACCAATATTGCAGTTCCCATTCCTCCGCCTATGCAAAGTGTGGCTAATCCTTTTTTAGCATCTCTTCTTTGCATTTCATGAAGTAATGTAACCACTATTCTGGCACCTGAACAACCTATAGGATGTCCTAATGCTATTGCTCCGCCATTTACATTAACTTTAGATAAATCTAATTCTAAATCATTGACTACTGAAATTGATTGTGCTGCAAAGGCTTCATTAGCTTCAATTAAATCTAAATCCTTTACTGTCCAATTTGCCTTTTTTAAAGCATTTCTAGTTGCTGGCACAGGTCCATAGCCCATTATTGATGGATCTACTCCCGCTGAACCATATCCTCTTATCGTTGCTAATGATTTTAATCCTAAATTATCTGCTTTTTCTTTACTCATTACTATAAGAATAGCTGCTCCATCATTGATTCCTGATGCATTTCCTGCCGTTACAGTACCATCTTTCTTAAAAGCAGTTTTTAACTTACTTAATTTCTCTAAAGTTACACCTGGCTTTATATACTCATCTTTATCAAATATACTAGGTTCTCCCTTTTTATTTGGAATTTCAATTTTAACTATTTCCTCATTAAATTTTCCTAACTCTTGAGCTTCTATTGCCTTTCTTTGGCTTTCTACGGCAAATTTGTCTTGTTCTTCTCTTGATATGTTCCATTTTTCTGCTATATTTTCTGCTGTTATACCCATGTGATATTTATTAAAAGCATCTGTTAATCCATCTTCTATCATCGTATCTACTAATTTCCCATGTCCCATTCTTTGTCCAAACCTAGCTGAAGGAATTATATATGGGGCATTACTCATACTTTCAGTTCCTCCGCATAAAATCACATCAGCATCTCCTAGCATGATTTCTTGTACTGCTAAGGTAATTGATCTGAGCCCTGATCCACAAAGTTTATTTAATGTCATACTTGGTACTTCAACTGGAATTCCTGACTTTACTGATATTTGTCTTGCTATATTTTGCCCAAGCCCACTCCCAAGAACATTTCCTATTAATACTTCATTTATTTCTTCTGGGTTTATCTTTGCTCTCTTTATAGCTTCCTTAGCTGCAAATACTCCTAAATCTACAGCAGTAAACTTAGATAAACTTCCTCCAAAACTTCCAATTGGAGTTCTTACTGCTGATACTATAACTACATCTCTCATATTCATCCTCCTACAATCTCATTCCACCATTAACTGATAAATTATGTCCTGTTATATATGATGATTCATCACTAGCTAAGAATAAAACTGCATTTGCAATTTCCTCTGGCTCTCCAAGTCTTCCAAGCATAGTTTTTCCTCTCATATTCTCTAATACCTTTTCTGGTACAGTTTTCATCATATCTGTATTTATATAGCCGGGTGCTACTGAATTAACTCTTACCTTTGCCCCTTTTCTTGCAAATTCCTTAGCCCAAGTCTTTGTCATTCCTATTACACCTGCTTTTGTTGCAGCATAATTAGTTTGTCCAACATTACCATACTCACCAACTATAGATGCTATATTAATTATTGAACCTATCCCTTGTTCCATCATGTGAGGTCCTACTAATTGTGCAATATTAAATAATCCCTTTAAATTAACATTTATAACTAAATCCCACATTTCTTCTGTCATTTTTTGAATTAATGCATCTCTAGTTATTCCTGCATTATTAACTAAAATATCTACTCGTCCAAATTTCTCTATTATAGTATCAAAAAATACTTTTATTCCATTTCTATCTGTAACATTTACTTCATATCCATATATATTCTTATTTTCATAAGGTAACTTATTCATATCAACAGCTATTACTTTAGCTCCTTCTCTAGCAAAGGTCTCTGCAATACATCTTCCAATTCCTTGAGATGCTCCTGTAACTATAGCAATTTTATTTTCTAATCTTAACATTTTAACCCTCCATATTTGTAAGTACTTACTTACATATTGTTTTAAAAAAATTAATCCTTCCTTTTGGAGTAAGATTAATTAATTTTATTTATTAATATATTTTTTAAATTTTGTATGAATTTCTAATTGTAGAATATTGATTATAATTTATATAATGCAATAAATTGTCTTGTATGTTCTTTAACTAAATCTTCCCATGATATTTTTGTTATGGTGTTATCACTTAATAGCTCAACTGTAAATGCTCCTAAAAGGCTATTAATTAATGTTACAGCCATTATCTCCGGATTTCCCTTTGTTATATTTTCTTCATTTAATTTTATAAAGTATTCAATAAGAACACTTATTAACTTTCTTGAAAGCTTAAGTTTAACAAAATCTTTTTCATTATCTGCAAGCTTCATTTGAACTTTATAAAGTTTAGTATTTTGAACAAGTAAATCATAAATTCTCTTTGAAATTAACATCATACTATCTTCAAAATTTAATTCTTCTGTATCATTTAATATATAATCAACATGAGAATCTACTACATAATGTTCCGTAGTTACTTGAAACAAGTTACTTTTTGACCCAAAATGCCTAAAAATAGTTAATTCATTTACTCCTGCTTCCTCTGCTATTTGCTTTGTTGTAGTCGGATAATATCCCTGCTCAGAAAATAACTTTAATGCCACTTTCATTATCTTTTTACTTGTATCATTGTTGTATTTCATTATTTTTCTCCCTTTCAGCAGTTTAGTTATATAGTAAGTACTCTCTTACATTCTTTATATTACTATATTATACTATTTTTATTTCTTTCTCAACAAATAAATATCCTTTTAATATGTTAATAAATTCATTAGGCTTTTCATACATAGATGCATGCCCACATTCTCTTATTAATATATATTGGGAATTAGGAATACCTTTGTAAATATCCTCCTGCTCTGCAACTGGAGTTATAAAATCATATTCACTGCTTACTATTAATGTACTTATATCAATTTTATTTAGCTTTTCTTTAACATCATATCCTTCTGCACTTTTTATAAGTCTTATCATCGATATAAGAAAGTCTTCTTTAAATACTTTATATAAAATTTCTCTTCTTTTATTCATCCAATCTATATTTTTATTATAAAAACTTGGTGAATATATTATTGGTATTGTTACATTATAAAATGTTTCTGCATCTTTTGTTTCCGCTGCATTAATCCATCCTCTTCCAATATCTTGGAGCCATGAATTTGTGTTACTTGTAGTGTTAAATAATATTAATTTATTTAATAAATTTTTGTACTTTAGTGCAAATTGAAGTGCTACTTCTCCTCCATAGGATATTCCGAATAAATTAATTTTATTTAATTCTAGTTTATCTATTACTGCCTTGACTACTTCAACTTGTAAATCTTGTTTGTATAAGCTATCCATTTTGTCTGATTTTCCTTGATCTAGAAAATCTAAAAGTACAACTTTATTATTTCTACTGAGTTCTGGAATAAAAGCTTTCCAACTCATATGTGACATCATTATACCATTTAAAATTACTATAACTTCTCCTTCTCCATGAACTTCATAATAAATGTTTTTTTCATTATATTTTATAAAAGGCATATTAACACCCCCAATTAAACTTTTCTAAATTAGACCTAGCCTCTTTGCACTATTTAAAAGTTCTTCCTTAAATTTTGGATGAGCTATATTTATTAATCTATAAACTCTCTCACTAATAGTAGTTCCTCTTAATTCTGCTATTCCATATTCAGTAACAACCATATCAACATCATTTCTTGATAAACTTACAGCTGCCCCTGGTTTTAAAAATGGAACTATTTTCGATATTTCTTCTCTTTCACCAGTGTCCTTATTTTTAACCATAGCTGTTGAATACAAAGCTATAAAAGAACGTCCATTTTTTGATCTTTGTGCTCCTATTGCTGTATCTGCTTGTCCGCCAGTTCCGCTAAATTGTATTGTTCCTATTGATTCTGACGCACATTGTCCTGTTAAGTCTATTTCTATTGTTGTATTTATAGAAACTTGATTATCATTTAATCCAATTATATATGGATCATTTGTCCAATGTCCATCCATTATCATAACTGATGGATTATCATTTATAAAGTCATACAATTCTTTTGTTCCAAGAGCAAAAGCTGCTATATGTTTTCCTTTATATAAATTTTTATTTTTGCCATTTACTGCACCTGATTTTACAAGTTTCATCATACCTGTTGTAAACATTTCCGTATGAATTCCCAAGTCCTTTTTGTTAACTAATGAAGCTGCAACTGCATTAGGTATTCCACCAATTCCTAGTTGAATACAATCACCATCATTAATCCTATCTGATATAAACTTACCTATCCTTAAATCTTTTTCATTTGGCTCAACATCTAAAAGTTCTGGAACATCATAATTTGTTTCTATCATATAATCTATATCATTTATATGAACCTCTACATCTCCAAAGGTTCTTGGATAGTTTGGATTTATCTCTAAAATTACTAACTCTGCTTCCTCTATCATTCTTTTTTCATATACATTGCTTAAAGATAAAGAAACATATCCATGTTTATCTGGCATAGTTGCAGTTCCTATAAATATATTTGGCCTTTTATGAACTAATCTTTTTATTGCGGCTAAATGTAAATGGTTGGGTATAAATGAAATATTTCCATTCCCATGTGCTTTTCTCATTGCTGCGGTATAAAACCATCCATCCATTTTAAATGATTCTTTATAGCTTGGATTTATAAAATATTCTGCCATTTCTATAGGTAAGCATGTTGTTACTGTAACATCTTTCACTCTATCAGATATATTATGCAAATTTCTTAATATTTCTCTTGGTTCTGCTGCTGCAAGAGCAGAAACTATAATATCTCCAGTTTTTATTTTGCCTAATGCCTCTTCAATAGTTATATATTTCCCATTAATTACGTCTTTTGATTTAACTGTTTGTAACATATTAAACCCTCCTATAAGTTTTTTATACTATCAGCCAAGATTTCTTATGTGTTTCTTGGCTGATAGACAAAACATAAAGATAATTTATTTTCCTAATATATCATTTATACTCTTAAATCCAATATATGGAGACCAACCTATTGCACTTTTTATATCCATTTTTACTAAAGACATTTCTTGTGTACCAAGTCTCTTGCCATCCGCAAAATCTATGTTACCTCCAAAAGGATTCTTTATTGGCTCTTTTTCCATAGCCTTTATATAATTTTCCCAAGTTATTTCTCCATCGACTTTTTCTAAGCCTTTTACAAAGAAATCAGCCGCTATCCAACCAGTCATAGCATACGCATTTGCTGAAAAATCTTCAGTTGATGCTTGTTTAACCCATTTTTGAAATTCTGCCATTGCTGGAGTTGTTACATCTACCCAACAATTACTATAAATTTCAAATTTATCAGCTACATCTGATTTTATTGCTTCAACCATTGTTTTATCGCCATTTACGTAAGTAGTTATAGCTGGTTTTGTATTTCCTTGCTTAGCTAGTTCTTTAGCTATTTGAGGGAAAGTTCCTTGAATCCCAGCTATTATTATTGCATCTACATCTGAGTTCTTAATTTTAGTTACTGCTGCTGAAACATCTTCTGCTCCTGGCGCAACTTGCTCACTTATAACTTCAACTCCGCCCATGTTTTTAGCTTCTGTTTCAACACCCTTAACTAAATCCTTACCTGCATCGTCATTAGTGTAGATTACACCTATTTTGTCTGCCTTAAATTCTCCCTTTGCCCAAGCAGCCATTATACGACCTTCCATTGGATATACAGGTTGTACTGGAAATATATTATCACCTTCACCTTTTGTAGCATTTTCGTTATATAATATTCCTGTACCTGTAGCAAAATAAACTGAAGGGATGCCTATTTCTTTAAGGTCATCTAGTGTTGCTCCTACAACTGGAGTTCCAAAGTGCCCTACTATAGCAAATACTTTCTCATCATTTACAAGCTTATCTAAAATAGCTTTTCCTTTTTCTGGATTGAACTCGTCATCTTGATGAACATATTCTATTTTTCTTCCTTTAACTCCTCCCCCTTCATTTACCATCTTAAAGTAAGCTTCAATACCAGCTTTAAATGGAACTCCTACTGGAGCAAATGCTCCTGAAGTAGCTATACTATTTCCTACCTTTATTGATGTTTCAGTAACACCTTGTGCTGCTTCCTCTTTTTTGCCACAACCAGCAAAAGTCATTGTTAAAGTAAGCGAAGCTAAAAGCAATGCAATTTTTTTTCTCATAAAAATTCCCTCCATACATTATTTTTATTTTTAATTATATTAAGGATTACTCCCTAAAAACTTTACTCTCCTCCAAGATAAGCCTCTAATAATCTCTTATCTTGAATTAATTCACCAGCTTTTCCTTTCATATTTATTTCTCCAACCTCTAATACATAAGCATAGTCCGCTATCTTTAATGTTTGAAGAGCATTTTGCTCAATTATTAGCACCGTTGTTCCTTCTTGATTTATCTCTTTTACAATTTCAAATATATTTTTTACTATAAGTGGAGCTAATCCTAAAGATGGCTCATCTAAAAGTAGTAGCTTTGGACTTGCCATTAGTGCTCTTGCTATTGCAAGCATTTGTTGTTCTCCTCCACTTAAGGTTCCTGCTATTTGTTTTCTTCTTTCTTTTAATATTGGAAAATATCTATATACTCTTTCAAAATTGCGTTCTATTTCTTTTTTCTTCTTTACTGTAAATGCACCTATTCTTAAATTTTCTTCAACTGTTATATCAGGAAAAACTTGTCTCCCTTCTGGTGATTGAACGATTCCTAAAGATGTAATTTTTTCTGCTGATAAATTAGTTATGTTTTTTTCACAAAACTCTATACTTCCACTTTCTGCTTCTACTATTCCAGATATAGTCTTTAAAGTAGTTGTTTTACCAGCACCATTTGCTCCAAGTAAGGCAACTATTTGGCCTTCTGGAACCTCTATATCTATTCCTTTTAAGGCTTTTATACTTCCATAAGAAACAGTAAGATTATTAATTTTTAACACTATTTTATCCATCTTACTCCTCCTTTCCTAAATAAGCTTCTTGAACATCTTTATTACATTGAATTTCCTTTGGAGTTCCTTCAGCTAATTTTTTTCCAAAAGATATTGCACATATTCGATCACAGATATCCATTACAAGTCTCATATCATGTTCTACTAATAAAATGTTACATTTGTATTCATCTCTTATATTCCTAATTAATTTTGCTAATTCTAAAGTTTCAGTATCATTTAGTCCGGCTGCAGGTTCATCTAGAATTATTAATTTAGGGTTGCTCATAAGAGTTCTTCCTAGTTCTATCTTTTTTAATATTCCATAAGGTTGTCCACCTGCAAGTTCATTTTTCTTACTTTCGATTCCTAAGAATTCTAAAATTTTTTCTGCCTTTTCTATATTTTTTTCTTCTTCCTTTTTAGACTTTCTAGTTCTTAATGAATTAGAAAATAGTCCTGACTTATAAGCAATATGTGCTCCTATAAGTAGATTTTCTAATAAACTTAAATCTTGAATAACCTCAACATTCTGGAATGTTCTAACTAAGCCAAGCCTTATAATGTCATGAGTACTTTTTTCTACTAAATTTACATCTTTATCTTCTATTGTTTTAAATATTACTTTTCCACTATTAGGCTTATAAAATTGAGTTATGCAATTAAATACAGTAGTTTTACCTGCCCCATTTGGTCCTATTAATCCATATATTTCTCCTTGATTTATATGAAAGCTTAAATCATCAACAGCTTTTAACCCTCCAAATGCTATTGATAAATTTTCAACCTTAAGTGTTTGCATTAAGCTCATTTACTTTCACCTTCTTCTTATTAATATATTTTTTAATATCTTTTCCTATATAGATCAATCCGTGTGGATAAAATAGTATTACGATGATTATTAATATTCCTGTAAAAATATAAGCAAGTCCATCTATACTACCTATTACCGGAAGCTGCTTTAATATTAATTCTGGCACTCCAAATACTATTATTGAACCTATAATAGGGCCCGTAATAGTTCTTAACCCTCCAATAACTATTACCGCTAGTATTTGTAGAGATAAAAGTAAATTCCATGTGGCTGGATAAGAAAATCTTATAAAATGAACGTATAACACTCCTCCTAAAGATGCATATACTGTTGCTATTGCGAATGCTGTAAGTTTGTATTTTAATAAATTAATTCCCATAGCTTGAGCAGCTGGCTCACTAACTCTCATTGTAAGTAGTGCTCTTCCTGTTGATGAATGTATAAAATTATCTGTAAGTATCATGACTATGATTAATATAACTACAATCAATATGAACGTTGTATCCCTATTTAAGCCAAATCCAAAAATTTCTGGATATGAAGCTGTTTTCCCCGAAAATCCTCCTGTTATATTATCAAATTCAATGAATATCTTTTTAAATATTTCTGATACTGCTAAGGTTGCTATCGCTAGATACATTCCTGAAATCCTTAATGATACAAGTCCTATTAAAAGTCCTATTATTAAAGGAACTATTATTGATATTATTAATGAAACCAGAAATGGTAATTTTAGATCTTGAGTTAAGTATGCAGATAAATATGCACCAAGCCCCATAAATCCTGCAGTACCTAATGATATTAAACCTGAATATCCTAAAAGAACATTTAATCCTACAGCTACTATTGCATAAAATAGTATTGTTCCAAAAGTAGTTATAGTTGAACTTTTTATAATTCCCATATCTTGTAATAATGGTAATGATGCTAATATAATTCCAAGCAGAATATATTTACTATATCTATTTTCAAATAGTTTTTTCATACTTTTGCGCCTCCTATACCTTCTTTATTATTTTCTTGCCTATTATTCCATTCGGTCTTAGAACTATAAATAGTAAAATTAAAGTAAATAATATAGGCTCCCCCCAGGTTGATGAAACATAATATATAAGTACATTTCTACCAAGTCCAATTATATATGCTCCAAGTACTGGGCCATAGAAGGTTTGGAATCCACCTAGTACACAGGCTATAAGTGCATTAGTTTGAACATTATCCATCATAGATACATTTACAGTTATTGCTGGTGCAAGCATTAAAGCTGCTAATGTTCCTAATGCTGCAGCTATTGCCCAAGCTCCCATTGTTACTAATGAAGTAGGTACTCCCATTAATCTAGCTGTTTGTTCATTAGATGCTGTAACTCTTACAGCAAGTCCCCATTTTGTATTCTGTAAAAAATAAAATAGTACTGCCATTATAATTAGTCCAACTATTATATTTAATAATGCATTATAAGATATAGATGCTCCGAATATATTAACTGCTCCACTTTCTATGAATTTAGGAAAATTTAGTGGTGTTGAACCAAATATCATTGGTGCTATTCCTAAAAATAGCATTATTATTCCAAAAGTTATAATTTGCTTTCCTACTGCTGATGTCTTTTTAGCTTTTCTAATAATTATGATATCTACTAATACCCCAGATACAAAAGCTGCAATCATTCCAATTATAGCTGCTCCCCATGACGGTAATCCAAAATGAATTAAAGCAAATGTTGCAGCAAAAGCATTGAACATTCCTATTGAACCTTGTGCAAAATTAGTAGTTTTACTTGTTCTAAAAATTATTATTATTCCAAGTGCAGCCAAGGCATAAACGCTTCCAGTTTCTAAACTACTAAATAATATTTGAAAAAATGTATCCATGCTTTAACACTCTCCCCATTTTATTACGTTTGCCGACCATACATAGCCGATTCCAGCAGCTATCATCAATACTACCGAACCCTTCTTTACCTTTCCATCTTTTAATGCAAGTTTTAATGATAATATTTGATCTACTTGTCCCATATGTCCGTAATCTGATAAATAAATTGATTGCTCATCTTTTAGCCCTAGTTCTTTTAGCATAAAATCATGCATAGATTTTTTAAAATGTAGTACTGCAAGATAATCTATATCTTCTCTTTTTAATCCTGATTTTTCTAAAGCTTTATCAATACATTCAAACCAATTTGGCATTGAAACTGCATTTAATCCATCTTTCATATGTTTTGGATCCATTAGTCTTAATGACTTATATCCTTCTTCAACATTATTTGAATTGAATGGATTTGCTATTCCACCTATTTCTACCCCTGCATCCCTTGAAAAGGTTCCATCTGCTTTTATATGTGATCCTAGTAAAATATTTTTGCCTGCATTTTTCTTTAATATTATTGCACCTCCCCCAGCTGATAGGTTGTACATCATTGACATGTTTGAATCAGAATAATCAACAAAGTCTCCGTTTCTATATCCTCCAACTACCATAATGGTATTTATTGATTCATCTGCTAAAAGCATATCTTTAGCTATTTTTAATGCAGATACTGTTGTGCAACATCTATTTTGAACATCTATTCCCCATGCATTTTTTGCTCCTATTTTTCCTTGTATATAAAGAGCTGATGTTGTAAGTGGATACTCCTTCCACTCCTCTCCCATACATAAAATTACATCTATTTCTTCTGGAGACATATTAGCATCTTTTAGTGCATCTAAAGCTGCCTTTACTCCCATCTCTTGAGTTCCATCACTTTCTCCTGGTATAGTCTTTTCTACTATTCCTAATTTTTTTATTACAGCTTCTTCACTCCAAATACCATTTGTTGCTTCTGAAATCTCTTTTGCTGTCATTTTAGTTTCTGGTATATAAAGTCCTAACCCTACTATTCCTACATTAATCATATTAATCCTCCATTTCAATAATTTTATAGTATGTAAGTATTTACTTTCAATTTTATTGTAAACCTTTTCCCTTTTAACTGTCAATATCCTTTTAATGAATTTTCTGATAATTCTTGATAAAATATTTTTTATGAATTATTTTTAATAATTTACTAATTTTATATTTAATACTTTTATAATTTGTTATTTTACACTAACTATAAGATCATAATAACTTAAAAATAAAAAAGACATTAAAACAGAAGTTTAAATTAACTTCTGTTTTAATGTCTTAGTGTTTATTGCTAAATTTCTTCTCCATTACTCTCTATAACTTTCTTATACCAATAAAAACTCTTCTTTTTACTTCTCTTTAATGTTCCATTTCCTTTATTATCTTTATCAACATATATAAACCCATAACGTTTTTTCATTTCTCCTGTAGATGCGGACACTATATCTATGCATCCCCATGGTGTGTACCCTATTAAATCCACACCATCAATTATTGCTTCTTTCATTGCCTTAACGTGTTCTTTTAAATATTCAATTCTATAATCATCATTTATAGAGCCATCTTCTTCTATTACATCATTAGCTCCAAGACCATTTTCTACTATAAATAATGGCTTTTGATATCTATCATATAAAGAATTACATGTTATTCTAAGCCCTAATGGATCTATTTGCCATCCCCATTCTGAAACCTTTAAATTTGGATTCCTAACAGTCTTAAATACATTTCCTGCAGTTTGACCCTTTAATACTTCTGAATCTGAGCTTGCACATCTACTTGAATAATAGCTAAATCCTATAAAATCAACTGTATTATTTTTTAATATTTCTTCATCATCTTCTTTAAAGACTATTTCTATTCCATTTTCTCTTAAAAATCTCTTGGCATATCCAGGATATTCTCCTCTTGACTGTACATCTATAAAAAACAAATTTTCTCTATCCTTTTCTTTTGCTAATAATACATCTTCTGGATTACATGAATATGGATAGAATTCTCCCGCTGCAAGCATACATCCTACCTTTGAATTTGGTATTATTTCATGGGCCATCTTAGTAGCTAGTGCACTTGCTATAAGTTCATGATGAGCTGATTGATATTTAATTTGAAGTTCATTATCTCCTTTTTCAAATCTAACACCAGCTCCCATGAAAGGTAAATGCAATATCATATTTATTTCATTAAATGTCATCCAATACTTAACTTTATTCTTATATCTTTTGAAGATAGCTTCACAATAATTTAAATAGAAATTTATAAACTTTCTGTTTTTCCATCCACCAAACTTTTCTATAATTCCAATTGGTGTATCAAAGTGACAAATAGTTACAACAGGCTCTATTCCAAATCTTATCATTTCATCAAACATAGAATCATAAAATTTTAATCCTTCTTCATTTGGAATTTCTTCATCTCCATTAGGGAATATTCTTGACCACGCTATAGAAACTCTTAAACATTTAAAACCCATTTCTGCAAATAAAGCAATATCTTCTTTATATCTATGATAAAAATCTATAGCTTCATGAGATGGATAATACTCATTTTCTAAAGGTTTTAAAACATCTATTTTACCTTCCATAACTTTTCTACGATTTAAACCCGCTGGACATAAATCTACAGTTGTTAGCCCCTTACCACCTTCTTTGTATCCACCTTCACATTGATTTGCCGCTAAAGCTCCTCCCCATAAAAAGTTTTCTGGAAATCTATTAAAATCTTTGTTCATATTAATTCCTCCACTATTTTTTAAGGAAGTATCTATAAATTAACTTAAAGATACTTCCTTATATTTTAACTAAAGTTTATATAACTAAATAATACTTATAATAGTATCTCCAACCTTAGCATTTTTTAAATTCATAGGTAAAACTTCTAAATAATCTACTGTATTAGTAACTATAACAGGTGTAACTAATTCATAACCTTCCTTTTTTATAGCTTCCATATCAAATTCTATTAAAGTATCTCCAACCTTTACCTCATCTCCATCATTAATATATGATGTAAAATGTTTTCCTTCCAATTGGACTGTATCTATACCTATATGAATTAAAACTTCTACTCCGTCACTTGATCTTAATCCTATAGCATGTTTAGTTTTAAATATTGTTTCAACAGTTCCATTTATTGGTGATACTACCTTACCTTCTATTGGCTTAATTGCTACTCCCTTTCCCATCATTTCTGATGCAAAAGTTTCATCTTTAACTTCTTTTAAAGGCATAATTTCTCCATCCATCGGGCTAGCAATAGTGATTTTATTAACTAAAGGCTTCTTTTTATTATCTTCATCTTTATTAACAGCAACTTCTTTATCAACATTATCAATAACTTCAGCCTTATCCTTATATAATATTAAACAAGCTACAAATGCTACAACTACACTTATTGCCGCTCCTATGCAAGCATATGCAAAATTCATCATAGAATCTCCACCAATATAACTTGGTAAGGTTAAGAATCCCGGAGAACCACCTGAATAGTTTGATACACGGAATAATCCTAGGAATAATCCTCCAACTGTTCCTCCTATCATTGCTGAATATAATGGTGTTTTAAATCTTAAGTTAACCCCATATAGAGCTGGCTCTGTAATACCACAAACTGCTGTAATACCAGCTGAAGATGCTAATTGTCTTATTTCTTGATTTTTAGTTTTAAGAGCTACTGCTAAAGCTGCTCCCCCTTGAGAAACATTTGATGCTAACATTCCTGGATATATTATTGTATCGTATCCCATAGTCATACGATTATTTATTCCTATTGGTATAAGTCCATAATGAGTACCTGTCATAACTAATAATGGTGTTAATCCACCTACTATAGTTGGTACTACCCAACTAGCATAAGATTCTAAAGTTCTTATAGCTAATCCTATTTTATCACTTATTATATATCCTAAAGGTCCTATTACTACTAATAAAACTATTCCTGTAACTAATGCTGTAATTAATGGTTTTGTGAAAAACTTAATTGCTTTTGGTGATATTTTATCTGCAATTGGTTCAACATATGACATAAACCAAACTCCAAGTATTATTGGTAAAACACTTGAACTATATGATGCTAAAGAAATAGGTAGTCCAAATACACCTATAGATGTTCCTGCTTCTTTTGCTGTACTTACCATTGTAACAAATGTTGGATGAAGTAACATTCCTCCAAGCATCATTGCTAAATACTGATTAGTTTTAAACTTCTTTGCTGCTGAATTAGCAAGAAGTATTGGTAAGAAATAAAATGCAGCATCAGCCATAAAATTTATAACTTGATAGCTTTGTGATTGTGGTGTTACTAATTTGAATGCATTTAATAATGAAAGAACTGCCTTCATCATACCTGCTGCTGTTATAGCTGGTAATATAGGTGTAAATATCCCTGTAATAGTATCTATGATTTTGGCAATAGGTTTACGATCATCTGCTTCATTTGATACATGACTATTTTGACTTTCTATATTACTAATTTTAATAATTTCTTTATAAACATTATTTACATCATTTCCTATTATAACTTGGTATTGTCCACCCTTATCAACAACACCCATAACACCTTGAGTAGTTTTTAGTTCCTCTGTATTTGCCTTAGATTTGTCCTTTAAATTAAATCTTAATCTTGTTGCACAATGTGTTAAATTTGATATGTTATTTTCTCCGCCTACTTTTTTTAATATTGACTTAGCTAAATTTTCATAATTCATAGCTTAATTCCTCACTTTCAAAATTTAATATATTTAAGTTTTGAAGAATTAAGGTTTTGCCTGATCGAATCAGTTACAATCCTATGAAACTTCCGGTTAAAAATTAATTTTCCTATTATCTCCTCCTAACGTATTTATTTATCAGTTTATATAATAAAAAACCTAAATTAACTTTGAATTCCACTAATCACTATAAATATAACAATACTTAAATATAGTATAAATCTATTAGTAAAATTTTAATAATTAACTTAGGTTTTGCCTGATCGAATCAGTTACAATCCTAAAAAATGTTAGAACTTATTAAGTTTTAATAATTTTCTTTTACAACTCTTGCTGTATGCACTATAAGATATAATTTTTCTTCTTTTGTTAATTCATTATTAAACTTTTGTTTTATAAATCCTTCTATTTTTCTTGTACATTCATATGATTTTGGGTACTTATTTTTAATCATTTCAAATAAATCATTATCATTATCTTCATAGTATTTTCCATTAACTAATCTTTGAGCAAAGAATTTTAAATGAGTAATAAATCTATAGTAATTTATTGATTCTTCATCAAAATCAACATTGAAATGATATTTTACAATCTTAAGAATTTCATTAATTAAATTTATAATATCAACTATTTGAGGCATATCTTGACTTAATTCTCCATTTAGAATATGCATTGCTATTGAAGCAGCCTCATCTTCTGGTAATTCTATATTTATTCTATTTTTTATAATTTCTAATGCTTTTAAACCAACTTCAAATTCTGCCTTATGTAATCTTTTAATATCCCAAAGCATCACATTTTTCATTTCCAAATTACTTTTATATCTGTTTATAGAAAAGCTTATATGATCAGTAAGTGTTAAATATATATTTTCATTTAGTTTTGTGTCTAACTTTTTTTCTGCATATTTAATTACTTCTTCAGCTATTTCTAAATTCTCTACAGAAATATCATTAACTAATGCTATTAACTTATCATTTATGCTTTTATTCTTTAAAACAAATATCTTATCTACTTTTTCCTGATCAATTTCATCACCTTTCTTTTTTTGAAAGGCTATTCCTCTTCCCATAACAACTGATTCTTCATTATTTTCGTTTATAATTGTAATAACATTATTATTTAACACCTTATTTATTATCATATCTCTAATCTCCTTTATAGTAATTTTTTATTAGAAATATTTAAGCCTTACCTAAAATAGCCTGATTACATATTTCATATATTAATATGTATTATTTTGCATTTATATAAAAATAAACCTAAATCAACATCAAACAGCTATAGTTTTATTACTATAACAAATTTGGTATCAATTTAGGTTTTGCCTGCTTTCCAGTAACAATCCATAAATGGATCCATATTTAATATAAATATATTTTAATATCTTTTGTAAACATTGTCAACATATTTTATGTTGTAACTTTACTAAAAATATTACCTGGTATAAATAATATTTATAATAATTATTGTATAAATTTATTTATTTCTTCTACTACTTTATCTAAAGCGTCTATCATAGGTGAATGTCCGGAATCCTTTAATATAACTAATTTGGAATTTTTAATATATTTATTTATATCTTCTGCCATATACATTGGAACTACATAATCTCTATCCCCTTGCAATATTAATACTGGAGCTTTAACTAGCTCACATTTATTATTACCTTCTATAACTCCATTATTTTCATTTGTCATATTAAAATGTGCCAATGCATAATCCACATCAACTAAATTCCTTTGAGTAAGCATATCCTCTAAATACTCATTGTATTTCTCTTCTTCTGGTTTGTTATGTGTATAAATAGCCATATTCCATAATGTTCTATAGAACTCTTTATTTTTATTTTCTAAGGCATCCAATACCGGTTTAACTTGTACTGGATCTTTTGCAATTTCTTCTTTAGTTCTTAATAATTCATTCATAGGTTGTCCATTTTGGTCCTTTTTATATATAGGATATCCTTTAACCCCTACAGACTCCAATAACACTACATTTTCTACTTTTTCTTGGCAATTAGCTGCTAGTTCTAGAGCAACTCCGCCTCCTGTTGACCATCCAATAACTGAGCAAGAATTTATTCCTATAATATTTAAAAATTCTTCTATATCTTTAGCAAAATCATTTAATGAATTAATAGGTGCATTATAGCTAGATTCACCAAAGCCCCTCATATCCACTGCCGTTATTTTATACTTATCCTTAATTTCATTTATAAGAATATCCCAGTGTTTTGATGATGACATATTCCCATGAATAAGTAATAAATTCTTTTCCCCTAAGCCTTCTTCCCTATAAGCTATAATTTCTCCATTTGATAAAGTTACTTTTTTTAATTCAATAATATTGACCATATAAATCCCCCCTAAAATATGAAAGTAATCGCTTACATTTATATCATATTACAATATTTATAAAGTTACAATAGGTAAATGAAATTTTGTAAAGCAAAATTAATTCAGTTCCCAGTGTACAATTCACTGTTTGCATTTTTTCAAATAAAATAACAGGTATCAAAGAACAGTTTATAAATTTAAAATTAAATTTCCTTTTACCTGTTACCTATTACTTGTTGCTTATTACCTTAACCCCTTATAATATGAAACTATGAACTGCGCACCAGAAAATTACTTCACAAAATATTACTTATAATTATTTTTCTAAGTAATTCATAACGTGCTTTATTATCATATTTATACTTCCATCACCATTTCTTTGTATTTCAAACCTAGTATTATCGTGATAAGCTTCTTCATTTATGTATAAATCTATATCTCTATCAATCTTTAGCCTTACTCTCTTCAACTTCTTTTCTATCCATTGCTTATCTATAGCTACTTCATCTTCTAATCCATGACTTTTCACGAAACTTGAAAAATCATTTTTTACTTGTGGATTTTCCTTGAATAATTCATTTGAAAGCTCATCTATATTTATAGTATCTTCTTCTTTTAATTTTGCTTTAACTGTTGTTCTTATTCTTTCTGCTTTATCTGCATCTTCCACTATATTACTTCTAGTCCAATTTTCTGTAGCTTTTAAAAAGGTCTTGGTCATATCTCTTTCATTATTTATTATTGAACAGCCTAAAAAGTTGCTTATAAAATAATTTGCTCCATATTCCTCTTCATCTTTGCTTTTCCGTTGTTTGTCTATTACCATAAGGTTATATCGTTGTTCTTCTCTTATAGGCTTTATAAATGCTGCTTTTTGTATTCTTTGACTACTAGCTGGAAGACCTGCTGATTGTGGAACTATATCTATACCTATTTTACTTTCTTTAAATTCAACTTGATGAGTAAAATTCTTTACATAGTCCATTTTAAGTATACCAATCATTGGACCTTGATCTGTTATTATAGAGACTATTATTAAATCACATGAAGGAATATTTACGTTTCCCTTCATTATTATAAATAATTGTCTTGCTAACTCTTGAGATAATCCTATTAGATCATTTTCTATTCCATTTAAATAATCTTGAACTAATTCTTTTACTATATTTCTTTCTGGATTAAAAACAGCATACTTTAGCTCTTCATCATTAAAACACTTTTCTATATGCTTATGAAGAAACTTATAAATATCTTCATTTAATTCAAGGCTGTATTCATTTAAAATTGGTTCATCAGAATTTGAATCTACTATATGAATTATTCCTTCTTGTATATTTATATCACTTATGTATTCCATTATTACACCGCCTATACTACTAGTTATCTATAATTTAAAAATATATATTTTAATCAATAATCTACATAATATTTAATATTATTTAATGAAAAAATGAAGGAGTTAAAAAATTATGGATAAAAATCCTTAAGGGATTTTTTAATTTTTGCACTGTAAAATTAAATTCCCTGTTACTTGTTACCTTCACTTCTTATAATCGCAAACTGCGCACTGTACACTAAATCACCCTTTATTATGCCTTATGTAATTTCTCAACTACATCTATCACTTCTTCCAGGTTTCTCACTTTTTTAAATGCAAGTCTTTCTATATCTTCGTTAGGTTCTTTTAAATCAGGAATAATTATAGTAGTCATTCTTGCTCTACTAGCTGCTATAGTCCCTGCTTCAGAATCTTCTAATACTATACATTCTTCACTTGGTACATCTAATTTTTCTGCTACTTTTAAAAATACTTCTGGATTTGGTTTTGATTTAGTGACTTCATCTCCACATAATACATAGTCATAATAATCGTATATATTAGCTTCTTTTAAAATCTTGGTTGCCAGCTCTCTATTGGAAGATGTAGCAACTGCTCTTTTTATATTTTTTTCAGTTAAATATTTTAACAACTTATCTACTCCCTTTTTCTTTTTAACTTCTCCATTTAATATTTTAGCCATATATATATTATTTCTTTCCATTATATAATCATCTAAATTTACTTTACTACCAAATTCATTATCTAAAGTTCTTCTAACACTTTCATGATTAGTTCCAAGTAATTTATAATGTAAATTTAGATCAAAGTATATATCAAATTTATCTGCTGCTTCTTTCCATGCTTCATAAGAAAGCCTTTCTGTATCGAATATTAATCCATCCATATCAAATATAACTAATTTTACATTTTTCATGTTTTCTTCTCCCGTCTTTTGTTTATTATATTAAATGCTGGTTTTATTTAAATATTATAAACTTCAATGTTAATTTAGTTAAGTGTAAAATATTTATTTCAGCTTATATATATTTTATACTATACTTTTACAAAAAAATAGGACTTATATTTCTTTTTAGGTACAAACCTTATTTGAAATATAAATCCTATTATTTATTTAAAATTATTATACTTTATCTAATGTACTTTTTTTCCTAAATATATATGCACCAAATCCTATAGCTAAAGCTCCAATAACTACATAAATAATTGGTGATGTTCCTCCAGTACCTGGTAAATCACTATTTCCTTTACCATTATTGTTTGTCCCTTTGTCATTATTTTTATTATCTATATTTGAGTCTTCTTGATCCTTATTGTCTTCTTTACCACCATTATTTGAACCATTTCCACTATTTCCATTTGATGATTCTTTTAATTGAAGAGCTTCAATTGCACTATTTAAATTGCTATAAGATATATTTACAAGTTCTTGATTGTCTTCTGAGATATTCTTATCTTCCATGACAATTTTAGCTTCATTTAAAGCCTTAATAAATCTTTCTACACCCTCAGATTTATATTTATTAGTATCAATTCCTTCTGCTTTCCTTATCAAAGACTCAAGTTCACTCTTGTCAGCTGATTTTACTAAAGCCTTTATTGCATTGTTCAAACTTTCTAAAGCAACTTCAACTTCTTCTTGAGTAACTTCTTGATTTTCCTTTACTAATTTAACTGCTTCAAGTACTGACAATAGTTTTGTTTTACTATTTTCAGTATATAAGCTTAAGTTAATTTCTTCAGTATTGGCAATTGCCTTACATAATTCAGATTTATCTGCCTTTAATACTAGTTGCATCATAGATTTATATAGTGATTCGTAAGAAGTATAAGAATCTATTTCTGATATCTCCTCCTTACTTAATATATCTTTTGCTCCTTGTAAAGCTTTTTTAAATTCGTCTTGACCTTTACTTAAGAATCTATCTAAATTAATAGCTTCTGCCATATTTACTAAGTCAGATAAATTATTCTTATCACCTACCGGAATACCTAATTTTTTATATTCAACTAAAATATCATTATATGCCTTTACTATATCTTGAACACCTGTATCTTTGTTATTATAAACAGTCTTTGCTACTTCTAAAGCATTATTAAATGAAATCTTAATCTCCTCGTCTACTTCTTCTAATATTCCCTCTGCAATTTTAGAGTTAGCTGCTTCTATAGCTTTATTTAAGTTAGTTTTATCTAATTTAACTAAAGCATTCTTTGCTATTGATAATTCTTCAATTGCTGTATTTAACTCCTTGTTATTGGCTTCAATTCCTTTTGATAGTACATCCATTGAACTATTATAAGACTTAATAAATTTGTCCCAAGTGCTAGTTTGATAATGAACATGTTCTGATAAATCTTGTCCTTTATCAACTATAACCTTTGATTCTTCAGCAAGCTTATTTAATGCTTCAATTTCAGAACTATAGTTTGGAAGTTCTATAGGGGTACCTCCAACATTTTTAATTCTTTCATTGAATTTCATTATTTGCTTACGATTCTCTTCAACATTTAATTTTGCTACAACCTCTTCAGCATATGCAATATTAGAGCTAGTCTTATTTTCTTCCGCTCTTGTAATAACAGTATCAATCTTAGAATAAACAGATTTCAATATAGCTTCTCCTGTATAGTTGTTTGAATTGTATAATTTTAAGTTTTCTGATACCATTTGAGCAAGATTTGCATCTATTGCATCATCATTATTATGAATCATAGATTCATAAACAAGAGTTGGTATTGTACCTAATGTTGATGTTGTAAATTTATTTCCTAAGAACATATTTGCATTTATAGAATTATCTATAACTGGTGAGTTAATTTTGTTTGTTAGTAAAACAACTATTAAATCACTTTCAGGATCTATAACTGTTAAAGTTCCTGTCCATCCTTGATGTCCAAATGTATTGCTTGATGATTGAGTTCCAAAGTACCATAATCTTCCGTTATCTCCCTCTCTCCACCATCCTAATCCCCAAATTGGACTAGATGCTTTTCTCTTTGTAAATTCTTCTACAGTATTTTTTGAAAAGAATTTATTATTTCCGTATCCGCCGTCATTTAGCATAACTTGAGCTAATTTCGCTAAATCTTCTGCATTTGAGAATAATCCTGCATGTCCTGAAACTCCGTCCATTGAGTAATAAGCCTTTTCATCATGTACTTCTCCTTGAAGTGTATAATCACGAATATTTTCAAAACTTATAGCTCCATCCCTTGTGTTTCCGTTTAGCTCTGTTGCTGCTATATTATCTTTATCGAAGCCCTTTTGTAACGGATTATAAACTATATTATTTAATCCTAATGGCTTATAAAATGTATTTTCTACATATTCATCTAAAGCCTTTCCTGTTACTTTTTCCACAATAAGCCCTAAAAGCATATAATCTACGTCTGAGTAAACTGTTTTTGTTCCAGGTGCATATTGCAAAGGTGTTCTTAAAATCATTTGTAAGGTTGTTGCCTTATCTTGTGAATATAATGGATTATCTACAGTTTGATCAGGTTTTTGAGTTGCTTGGTTAAACTTATTATTATGATATTGTGGATCAGCTGGGAAGCCTCCTTGATGTTCTAACAAATGTTGTATTGTTAGTCCTGCTTTACCCTTTATTGGATCATTTTCTCCATCTTTAAAGTCTGGAAAATATTTTGTTATCTTATCTGATATATTTATTTGTCCATCACTTACTAATTTTTGTATAGCATAGTTTGTTGAATACATCTTTGTATTTGATGCTAAATCATAAAGAGTATCTGTTGTAACCTTTGGTGAATCTGTTTTTAAACTGCCATCTTGGTTATAAGCATTTACAGTACCGTATGCACTATTTTTAACTAAAACTCCATCTTTAATAACAGCTAGTTGTGCACTTGTAAAACCATATTTAACATCATTATTAATTAAAGTGTCTATTAAATCTAAAGTGTTTTGCTCCATTCCAACTGATTCGGCATTTCCCTCTATAACTTCTGGATATGGTATTTTAACTGATATTCCCTTTTTCATAGCTGTATTCTTAGGTTCTATATTCGTAACTTGTATTGTATTTCTTCCATTATTAGCTACCTGAGAATAATCTATTTCAAAAGTTTTTCCTGTATTACTACAAATTTCAGTTGTATCCATTTCAACACCATTTACAAATATCCTTGCAGATGTTATTCCTGGCTCAGCTTTTATATATAATTTTCCTTGATTTTGATACCCATTAAAAGTGAACATGCCATTTACTATTAAAGTATCATCTACATAATTTAAGTAATCTGGGAAAGCTATATCCGCTTGCCATTGTGCATTTGGAGATTCGCTTAGTTTTGATAAAGTAATTTTAGATAAATCACTTGAAGCTTCTTCTTCTAGCTGTATATTATCTACTCTACTCTTTAACTCATTAATAATAGTTTTATTACTGTCTAATTTGTTTATTTCTTCTATTGATGCATATGCATAGTCAACTGTAGACTTAACTTTGCATTCTTCTGCTCTTGTAACCATTGTATCAGCTACAGCATAAGCAGCCTTTAATATTGCTTCGCCTTGATAATTTGATGGATTATACAGCTTTAATTTTTCTGTTACCATATTAGAAAGGTTAGCATCTATTGCTTTCTTATTACTATGCTCTATAGATTCATAAACAAGAGTTGGTATTGTACCAAGAGTTGAGGTAGTAAATTTATTTCCTAAGAACATATTTGCATTTATAGAATTATCTATAACTGGTGAGTTAATTTTGTTTGTTAGTAAAACAACTATTAAATCACTTTCAGGATCTATAACTGTTAAGGTTCCTGTCCATCCTTGATGTCCAAAGGTATTGCTTGATGATTGAGTTCCAAAGTACCATAACCTTCCGTTATCTCCTTCTCTCCACCATCCTAATCCCCAAATTGGACTAGATGCTTTTCTCTTTGTAAATTCTTCTACAGTATTTTTTGAAAAGAATTTATTATTTCCGTATCCGCCGTCATTTAGCATAACTTGAGCTAATTTGGCTAAATCTTCTGCATTTGAGAATAATCCTGCATGCCCTGAAACTCCGTCCATTGAGTAATAAGCCTTTTCATCATGTACTTCTCCTTGAAGTGTATAATCACGAATATTTTCAAAACTTATAGCTCCATCTCTTGTGTTTCCGTTTAGCTCTGTTGCTGCTATGTTATCTTTATCGAAGCCCTTTTGTAACGGATTATAAACTATATTGTTCAGTCCTAATGGCTTATAAAATGTATTTTCTACATATTCATCTAAAGCCTTTCCTGTTACCTTTTCCACAATAAGCCCTAAAAGCATATAGTCTACGTCTGAGTAAACTGTTTTTGTTCCAGGTGCATATTGCAAAGGTGTTTTTAAAATCATTTGTAAGGTTGTTGCCTTATCTTGTGAATATAATGGATTATCCACAGTTTGATCAGGTTTTTGCGTCGCTTGGTTAAATTTATTATTATGATATTGTGGATCAGCTGGGAAGCCTCCTTGATGTTCTAACAAATGTTGTATTGTTAGTCCTGCTTTACCCTTTATTGGATCATTTTCTCCATCTTTAAAGTCTGGAAAATATTTTGTTATCTTATCTGATATATTTATTTGTCCATCACTTACTAATTTTTGTATAGCATAGTTTGTTGAATACATCTTTGTATTTGATGCTAAATCATAAAGAGTATCTGTTGTAACCTTTGGTGAATCTGTTTTTAAACTGCCATCATTATTGTAAGCGTTTACAGTACCGTATGCACTATTTTTAACTAAAACTCCATCTTTAATAACAGCTAATTGTGCACTTGTAAAACCATATTTAACATCATTATTTATTAAAGTGTCTATTAAATCTAAAGTGTTTTGATCCATTCCGACTGATTCGGCATTTCCCTCTATAACTTCTGGATATGGTATCTTTATATTCACCTTACCTGTTTCAGGTACAAAATTTGTAACTTGAATAGTATTTCTATCATTTACTGAAATATCTGAGAAATCCACTTCATAAGTCTTGCCATTATTTTTACAGGCTTCTGTAACATTTATTTCTTTACCATTAATAAAAACTCTTACACTTTCTAATCCGTCACTACATTTTATATATAGTTTACCTTGCCCTTCATATCCTTTGAAAGTGAACATGTTGTTTACTATAAGAGTATCGTCTACATAATTCATGTAGTCTGGAAATGTTATATCTGCTTGTAATCCTGAAATGTTCATATTTTCACCAGTTTCTTTTATAGTTCCATAACTGTTTTCTAATGCATTTATTTTCTTAGTAGGTGTAGATACAATTGATGCCATAAATGTTAGTGCTATAGCCATGCAACATAATCTTTTCTTGGTTTTCAAATTTACCACCTTACCTCTTAAAAATTTTAATAATTTATTACCTTAACTTGTTTTATATAATATAAGTTGCAAAAATACTACTTTCACTTAAATAGTATTAATTTCAAGGTAATTTATTTAAGCATAGAATATTTATTGCAACTTATATTTATATATTAATTATTTTTAAGCATTTTTAACGTCGGATTCCTTAATTACAAAGTAAGTTATAATAAATCCTGCTATATAAGATATAACTAGTCCTATGAAGTAATTTAACATACTTTGTGGTTGCATTATTGGAATAGCTACTAATCCTGATGGCCCCCACGCTGTAGCTAGTACATGTGTTAACATTACATATGCTCCACCAAATCCTGCTCCTAATCCTGCAGTGATAAATGGCTTAAACATAGGAAGTGTAACTCCATATATTAAAGGTTCTCCAACTCCTAAGAATCCTGCTGGAAGTGCACCTGTAATAACTTTTTGTAATCTAGTATTTTTAACTTTTCTTGCTATTAAATATATAGCAATTGCAGCACCAACTTGTCCAGCTCCAGCCATTGCAAGTACTGGGAATAATGAAACTCCACCCATTGCTTCTAGTTGAACTGCATAAATTGGAATTAATCCATGATGTAATCCAAGTAATACCATTGGTAAGAATAATGCTGATAATACAAATCCACTAATTACGCTAACAACTGGATTTGAAGAATTAATAATTACACTTAATGCAGAAACTAGTCCATCTGATAAGAAACCTGCTAAAGGCATTATTGCAAACACAAAAACTAGTCCTGTTATAAGTAATGTTAATAGTGGAGTTAAAATTAAATCTAAAACATCTGGTATTCTCTTTCTAATTGCCTTTTCTACTTTAGCAAGGATATATACACCAAAAATAACACCTATAATACCGCCTTTTCCTGTTGTTAAAATAGAATTTAGTGGAACTGCTTCATCGTATAATCCTAACATAGTTGATAATGCTACTATATTTGCACTTATTGAAATAGCTCCGAGCATACCACCTAATGCTTCAGTTGCTCCAAATTGTTTTGCTGAATTAATTCCTGTATAAATTGCAAAGTATGATAAGAATCCACCACCAATTAATGCAAACATTAATTGAGTAGCTTTCCAAAATCCTTCTGCTGGTAAAGTTCCTTGTCCTTGTAATGTAGAAACTAAACTTGCTAATCCGTTAAATATACCTGCAGCAATAATTGCTGGTATTAGAGGAATAAAAATATTAGCAATAGTATTTACTACTTTCTTGAATTTACTTTGTTTTTGATTATCTTTTATTGCTTGTTTATTTTCCTGCCAGTTTTCTGTTACTACTCCATCACTTGGAAGTCCTAATTCCTCTATACAGATATCTGTAACTTTTTTTGCTTTACCTGGACCTAGTACTACTTGTAGATAATTATTAGCTTCAACTACACCTAATACGCCCTCTGTATTTTTTAATTCTTCCATTTTAACTAAATCAATATTTTTTATTGTAAGTCTAAGTCTAGTCATGCAATTTGCAGCCTTTACAACATTGTCTTTTCCACCAACTAAATTAACAATTACCTTAGCTAATTCTAAGTTTGTCATATAATCTCCCTCTTTCTTTTAATTAATTTTCTAGAGCATATCGTACATGCCCATTAACCATATTTAGCCTTTTTTCAGCTTCGTCATAATTACATTTAAGAAGTATCATTATAATAGCAGTTTTAACTTTACCTTTCGCATCCTTTAAGGCTCTTCTTGCTGTATCTCTATCTGCTGCAGTTGCTTCAATAATTATATTTTCTGATCTTGTTACTAACTTTTCATTAGTTTGCATAACATCTACCATAAGATTCTCATAAGTTTTTCCTATACCTACCATACTTCCAGTAGATATCATATTCAATACCATCTTTTGTGCTGTTCCAGCTTTCAATCTTGTTGATCCTGTAAGTACTTCTGGGCCTACAACAAGCTCTATAGCTACATCTGAATACTTTGCCATTTCGGAGTTCTTATTACAAACAACAACCGCTGTTTTGCAACCAATTTCTCTAGCATATTTTAGTCCATGAATTGCATAAGGAGTTCTACCACTAGCTGCTAGTCCAATTACTATATCTTTGTTAGTTAAATTTAATTCTTTTAATTCATCAACACCTAAAGTTTTACTATCTTCTGCACCTTCAACAGCTTTTATAAATGCTGATTGACCTCCTGCTATTAATCCAACTACTAAATCACTAGATACTCCAAATGTAGGGGGACACTCAACTGCATCTAACAATCCAAGTCTCCCACTTGTACCTGCGCCCATATAAATTATTCTTCCACCTCCCTCCAAAGTTTCAGTACACATATCTATAACCTCTGCAATTTTAGGCAAAGCATCTCTAACTGATTTTATTACTTTCTCGTCCTCTTTATTCATTATTGTTGCAATTTCTATTGAAGTCATTCTATCTAAATTAATAGTATCTCTATTTCTGGTTTCCGTAGTTAATTTGGTTAAATCTACCATAACAGGCCTCCTAATATAATTTTATCAAGTTAACGTTTACTTTAAGTTTAAATTTGGTTTTTGTATATGGGTTCTATTAAATTGCTTCACATTTGAGTCATAATGCTTATTTACAAAAGCTGTATATAATATATCTATTATATTTAGCTGAGCTATTCTTGAAGATATTGCCCCTTCTCTAAAAACAAGTTCTGTAGGTGCTACTAATAGCTTATAGTCTGCTATATTTGAAATCGGTGATTCCTCAAGCCTCGTAATAGCAATAATAGGGGCTCCTATTTCTTTGACTATATTAGCACATTTAATCATTTCTTCTGTAAAACCAGAATAACTAATAATAATAGCTACATCATTTTTATCCATATTCTTAGCTTCTAATAGCTGAGCATGAAAATCATCATTTAAGTGGCAGCTCTTGTTTATTCTTAAAAATTTTAAATAAGCATCTTTAGCAACTAATAGTGATGCTCCTACTCCAAATAAACAAATGTTTCTAGAACTATCTAAAATATCCACACAATCTTTTAATACATTTATATCAATTAACTTTTGACTTTTTTCTAAAGAGGTAATACTCTTCAAAGTAACTTTCTCAACAATCTTTTCTAAACTATCTTCCTTATCAATGTTTTTTACTTTCTCTTCATCAGCTGATCTTATAATTGCTAGTTCATACAATAATGCATGTATTAACTCTTTATATCCATTAAAGCCAACTTTTTTACAAAGGCGAATTATAGTAGACGGAGAAGCAAAAGTATTTTCAGATAACCTATATATATTACTTTCTACTGCTGAATCCGGACTTCGCAGTATATATTCGATTATCGTCCTTTCAGTTTCACTAGCTTTATCGATATAATCTCGTAATTTAACAATTACACTTTTCATAAGATACCTCCATCTATGTTTTAATTTTACAACTTATATTTTTTCTTTTCAACATTTTACCATACCTTTGGAATTTTGTTTCATCTTTTGGTAAATTTTATTACCTTCATATATGTTTTATGAATTACAATGAAAATTATATACTTTTAATTCTATTATATTACTTAAATAAATTAATTAACTATTTAATTTCATATTATTTGAATTATTTTAATTATTAATTTGAATAATTAAAAGATAAAATATTAACAATTTAATTTTATATTTCTTTGTATTTCAACATATTTTAAGAAATTATGGATGTATATTCATAATTTTTATTACTTGGTAATTAATTTCTTACATTTTTGTTTAAAATAAATTTATTTTGAGTTATAATATTATTAACAAGAACAAATATGTAAATCATATGTTTTTGATACATTTTAGCTTTACAGCTTAATTGTAATAAAATTTAAAGTTATGGAGGTTTATACCATGTTAGTTTCAGCAAAAGAAATGTTAAACAAGGCTAAAGCGGGAAAATATGCTGTAGGACAATTCAATATTAATAATTTAGAATGGACTAAAGCTGTTTTACTAACTGCTCAAGAAAATAATTCACCTGTTATATTAGGAGTTTCAGAAGGTGCTGCTAAATACATGTGTGGTTATAAAACTATAGTTGGAATGGTAAATGGCATAATGGAAGAGTTAAAAATTACTGTTCCTGTTGCATTACATCTAGATCACGGTAGCTATGAAGGAGCTTTAAAGGCTATGGAAGCTGGCTTCTCTTCAATTATGTTTGATGGATCTCACTATCCAATAGACGAAAATATAGCTAAAACAACAGAAATGGTTAAATTAACTTCTGAAAAAGGTCTTTCTTTAGAAGCAGAAGTTGGTTCAATTGGTGGAGAAGAAGATGGAGTTGTAGGTGCTGGTGAAATAGCTGATGCTAATGAGTGCAAAGCTATAGCAGACCTAGGCGTTACTATGTTAGCTGCTGGTATCGGTAATATCCACGGAAAATATCCTGCTAACTGGAAGGGATTAAGCTTTGAAGCTCTAGAAGCTATAAGCAATCTTACTGGTGATATGCCTTTAGTATTACACGGTGGTACTGGAATTCCAGAAGATATGATACAAAGAGCTATTTCTTTAGGTGTTTCTAAGATAAATGTTAATACTGAGTGTCAATTAGCATTTGCTGAAGGTACTAGAAAGTATATTGAAGCTGGAAAAGACTTAGAAGGAAAAGGCTTTGATCCAAGAAAGTTATTAGCTCCAGGATTTGAAGCTATAAAAGCTACAGTTAAAGAAAAAATGGAACTATTCGGTTCAGTAAATAAAGCATAATTTTACTAATATAAAGGTAGAAAGATTTTCTTTCTACCTTTTATTTTATATCTTTTAATTACATCTAAAAATTTTAACCTAGTCTAAATTTTAAGGTAGATTTATTTAAATTTATTTTATTCAAACACCTACCCTAAGGTTACATCTAATACCATCATAACTATGAATCCTAAAATTAATCCTAAAGTTGTTAATTTTTTGTTTTCCATAGACGCTTCTGGCAATAATTCGGCCCCTACTACTGCAATCATTGCTCCTGCTGAAAAAGATAATAAAAATGGTAAAATACTTCTTACAGATAAAGCTGCTATTACTCCAATTACACCTGCCATAGGTTCCACCAATCCTGATGCTTGTCCATAAAGAAAGCTTCTCCACCTAGATATTCCTTCCCTTCTTAATGGTAATGATACTGCCGCTCCCTCTGGGAAATTTTGAAGTCCTATTCCTAATGCTAATGTAATTGCTGCAATTAAACTTGTCCCAGGTATTCCTGCTGCAACCCCTCCAAATGCAACTCCAACCGCAAGCCCTTCTGGTATATTATGAAGTGTTACTGCTAGAACTAGTAATATACTTTTTTTATATTTAGTTGTTTTAGGTAACTTTTCTTCATTCTTATCTGTAATTACCCCATAAGAATAAGTATCCATTAATTTATCTGCAAAAATTAAAAATAATCCTCCTAAAAAAAATCCTGCTGCCGGAATAATAACTCCACTATAACCGAGTTCATTGCAAAGTTCTATAGCTGGATTTAATAGAGACCAGAAACTTGCTGCAACCATTACTCCAGCACCAAATCCTAGCATTGTATTTAAAATTTTTTTATCAACATTCTTAAAGAAAAATACTAGTGCCGCACCTAATGCAGTAATAAACCAAGTGAATAGAGTTGCAAGAAGTCCTTGAATTATAGGATTAAGTTCACTAAACCAATACATTTTAAATCCTCCTTAGTAATTAAATTTCCTAATTATAATCTACTAAGAAGAATGAGTTTTGGTTACAAATAAATACATTTTTTTACATTACTTTTTTATAATTTATTTGTTTATAATTTAGTTTGTCTTTTTTATAAACCTTTTCTATTCTCTAACTTCAATCCTTTTTCTTCTAATATTTCATAGATAGTTTTTGAAGTAGTATCCTTTATTGTATATCCTATTAAGCTTAATATTTCTTCTAATTCATTTTCAGAGCCTGTTTCAATTTCTATATATGGAAATGGACAAAACTCCTTATCATTTATATCAATTTCAATCAAAGAATTTTTTAATTTATAGCTTTCTCTATATTTTTTTATAGATTGCTTAAGTTTTAGTCCTAAAGAGGTAAAAATCTTACTTGCAGCTTCTTTATCTTCAACAATAGTTTCATTTTCTTCCATAACTTTAAATGTTTCTTGACTCAACATCTTTTTGGTAGTCATATAAACAATTTCTTTATTGTCTATTCTATTATCAGTTATTCTTATTCTTGCATATCCCTTAGAAGTTAATAATCTATTGTCATCAAAATCATAAATATTATTTATTTGATATTCTTCCTTTACTTTTTCAGCTCCCAATTCCTTAAGCCTTTTCCTAATAAAATCTACATCTATATCAATTATTCTAGTTTCTAACTCTTTCATATTTATTCTCCATTTCTATTTTTACATTATTATATCATATAAAAATTATGCACATCAATTAATAAATCCTTAAGATAAGACTATATGTACACATTGTTGCATTATGTTTATTAACAAGAAAATTTTAGTATTTTTTAATAATTTTGCTATTAAGGTATAAAAAAATATGTATCTTATACGAGATTATAAGTAAATTGAGAAATAATTTATTTCAATTATCAATTATTTTGTGAGGTTATATTTTATGAGTAATAATAAAAAACTTATACCTGTAAGAGATTTAAAAATAGGTATGATTACTGCTAACGAAGTTGTTTATAATGGTATGATCCTAATTGGAGAGGGGATTACTATTAACGCGCAAATGTTAGAGAAATTGAATACATTTTTTCTTTTCGATAGTATTGAAGTATATAGTGATGAAAAGGATAATTCTAATGAAATTTTAGAGTTAAAGGCTGCTGATAAAACTTTAAAGGATATTTCAATTGATGTTAAACTTATATTTGATAATGCTAAAACCCTTGAAAGCTCAAATACTAATGAAATAAATGAATATGCAAAAAAGTTATTAAATGAACTTAATCTAAATAAATATATTTTAAAAAATATAGTTTTAAATGGTAGTGGTTCAGATTGTATATATAGGCATTCTGTTAACGTAGCTTCATTAAGTTATTTAATTGGAAAATGGCATGGGTTTGATAGTAATAAACTTCATAATCTTGTTTATGCCTCTTTATTGCATGACTTTGGTAAAACAAAAATAGATAAAAATTTAATAGATAAAAATCGTATATTTTCTGAGGAAGAATTTGAAATAATAAAAACCCATCCAGTAATAGCATATGATGAAATAAAAAAAGTGCCCTTTATAAATAAATCAGTACTTTATGCAGTTTTAATGCATCATGAAAGATGTGATGGAAGTGGATATCCTCTTGGCCTTAAATCAAATCAAATTCATGAGTTTGCAAAAATTGTAGCTATTGCAGATGTATTTGATGCAACCAATTCTAATAGAGCTTATAGAGATAAGAAACAACCTCTTGAAATTCTTAAGATTATAAAAGAAGATAGCTTAAGTAAATTGGATTATACATTGTGTTCTAAATTCTTAAATGGAATGTCAAATTTCTATATTGGACAAACAGTCCTGTTAAATAACAATAAGAAATGTAAAGTAATACAAATGGATTTAAATAATATCTCTTCACCTCTTGTTTTGTGTGATGATGAGTTTATAGATTTAAGTAAATCCAACGATTTATATGTCACAGAAATACTATAATTAGATTTAAATTGCGAAGCAATTTATATAGTTCACAGTTTTTGGAATAAAGTAACAGGTAACAGGTTATGATATAAATTGCAAAGCAATTTATAAATGAAAGAATGAAAAAATTTAGGTTATTTTGCTGCACAAAACTAACTACTGTCCCTAAGCTTACCTTGAAGTAGATGTTTCTTAATTTTTAATTATAGTTTACATCTAGTACTTGTTACCTGATACCTGTTCCCTGTTACCTAAAAAAATAAAAACAACTGTGCACTGTGCCTTGTGAACTGTTAACTGAAAAATGCTTCGCAAAATATTACAATTTTTCTCTTCTATTGCTTGATTTTATAAATATTTTTTTTAATTCATTATCATCATTTTTAATTAATGCAGATTTTATATTATTCATCTCTATAAGAAACTTATCTATTGATTCTATTAAATTATCCTTATTACCAATAAATAATTCACTCCATAGCTCTTCATTTATATTAGCAATTCTAGTTAAATCTCTATAACTGTCTCCAATAAAACTTCCAGTATCTCGTCCTTCTTCATCGCTATTAATTAATGCAACAGCTATTGCATGTGGAAGTTGACTTGTGAAGCCTATCATCTTATCATGGAAAAATGGATCTATCCTTTTAATTTTTCTAAATCCCATTTCATATATAATCTTTTCTAAAACTTTTATATTACTTTCTATATTTCTATCAGTTACAGTAATTAGATAGTTGGCTCCCTTAAAAACTTCCTTTGAAGCATAATCAATACCTCTTTTTTCTCTTCCTGCCATAGGATGACCAAATATAAAATCTACTTCTTTCGGTAGTATTTTTAATATATCTTCGATAAAAGGTTTCTTTATACCTGTAGCATCTGTAATTATTGTTCCAGCTCTTAATAACCTTTTATTTTCTTCTATAAAACTCTTTATGAGCATTGGATATATAGAAAGAATTATTAAATCAGATTTTTCTACAATTTCACTACCATCTACATAACCTTCTTTTATTATTTCTAATTCTTTAGCTTTTTTTAAAGTTTCTAAATTGTTATCAATTCCATAAACATCTTCATACCCTGCTGCTTTAAGTGCCATTGCATAACTCCCTCCAATAACACCAAGCCCTACTATTAATATTCTCATAAAAACCCCCAATTTATCAATGGACAATTGATAATTTATTCCTCAATTATTTATTATACATTGTCAATTATCCATTATTTATATTGCATTATCTATTTAAATCATAAATTATTTTATTTTCTTGCCTTCCATTTCGGCCAATACTTTAACTTTATTCATCATATTTTTAAATGATTCTGGTTTAATTGACTGTTGACCATCACTTAATGCGCATTGTGGATTGTTGTGCACTTCTATAATAAGTCCATCTGCTCCTGCACTTACAGCTGCTTTTGCCAGCGGCTCTACTAAATACCAATATCCGGCAGCATGACTTGGATCCACAATTACCGGTAAATGTGATTTTCTCTTTATAACTGGAATTGCACTTAAATCTAGTGTATTCCTTGTATAAGTTTCAAAAGTCCTTATGCCTCTTTCACAAAGAATTACATTTTCATTTCCTTCAGCCATTATATATTCAGCTGACATCAACCATTCTTCTATCGTTGCAGAAAGCCCTCTCTTCAATAAAATCGGTTTATTAGTTCTTCCTAGTTGTTTTAATAAATCAAAGTTTTGCATATTTCTTGCACCAACTTGGATTACATCTACATCTCTAACAAATATATCTATATAATCAGTTGACATTATTTCCGTTACTATAGGTAACCCTGTAGCTTTTCTAGCTTTCTTTAATAATTCTAAGCCTTCCATTTCTAACCCTTGAAAACTATATGGTGAAGTCCTTGGTTTAAAGGCCCCTCCCCTTAAAAAAGTTGCCCCAGATTCTTTTACACTTTTAGCTATTTCTATTATTTGTTCTTCACTTTCAACAGAACAAGGACCTGCAATAACAGCTAAATTATTTCCTCCGATTAAACTACCCTTTACATCAATTATTGTGTCTTCTGGCTTAAATAATCTATTAGCCTTTTTGTAAGGTTCTTCTACCTTAAGAACTTTGTCTACTCCAGAAAATCTAAGAAGCTTATCTGAATCTATAGATCGGGTTTCTCCAACTACACCTATAATACAAAAAGTTTCTCCTTGAGACAAATGGATTCCTAATCCTCTACTTTCTAATTCTCTCTTAACCTTCAATACTTCATCATCACTACAATTTGGATTCATTACAATAATCATTTCTATCCCTCCATACTACTTCAATTGATAATTAATAATTAACAATTGATAATTATTCAAATAATTCAGACAAGCTGAATTATGTAATTTATTTTATAAACTCCTTTAGAGCTTATTCACTAATTTTTCTATTCCTTTATTTTTCATTCTTTCACGCTTTCATTATCAACTATACATTGTTCTATTGCTTCTATTGCCATTACATACCCAAATTCTTTAAAGCCACAAATTTGCCCTATACATGCAGGGGCTATTACTGACTTATGTCTAAACTCTTCTCTTGCATGTATATTTGATAAATGAACTTCTATAGTAGGTATATTTACTGCTTTTACTGCATCGAATATAGCATAACTATAATGGGTATATGCCCCTGGATTCATTATTATCCCACCATATTTTTCATAATATGCTTTATGAATTCTATTTATTATTTCACCTTCTATATTACTTTGAAATAACTCAATTTCTATATTTCTTTTTTTTCCTTCTTCTTTAATATATCCACAAATATATTCAAAGTCTTTAGTTCCATAAATTCCTTTTTCTCTTACTCCTAGCATATTTATATTAGGACCATTTATAACTAATATTTTCATAAAACATCCACCTTCGTAATATTTTGCGAAGCAAAATTTTTAGTATACTGTTTACAAAACACAGTTCACAATTGTTCTCATTTTGTAGGTATAGAATTATATATTTAATCATTATTTTATTTTCAAAAAATCACTATATATTTCTAATTCCCTGACACTGTTACTTTATCCAAAAGACTGTGAATTGTGTACTGTGAACTATATAAATTGTGTAATTTCATTTATAATATTTTCTATTGTTTTATCGTTAACTAGTTTAATATCGCAATATTTATTATATAAATTATATCTTTCTATATATAGATTGTAAAGTTTCTTTACCCCTTCTTTTAACAAAGGTCTTGAAGATATATCTAAATCACTAGCTATATTTTCTACTGATCTATCTATAAATATTATGATAGTCTTTTCTTTAAAAAAGTTTATATTTTCTTCTCTCTTAATTATTCCACCACCACTTGATATTACTACCTTTTTCTTATTACTTAATTCTTTGCAAGCTTTTGTTTCATAATCTCTAAAGTAATCTTCATTTATTTCAAACAATTCTTTTATTGTTTTATTAGAAATTTTCTCTATGTACTCATCCATATCATAGAAATCATAATTTATTTTTCTTGAAAGTTCTTTACCTATAGTACTTTTTCCACAGCCTGGCATTCCAATAAGTAAAATTATATCTTTATTCATATTAAATTCACCTATATTCTAATTTAATTTCAACTTTATATTTTCATAAATTTCTTTTATTATCTCTTCTTCTATTTCAACTTTATTCCATATTTCTTGAGCCTTAACAGCCTGACCAATAAGCATATATAATCCACCAATACTTTTTTTCCCTAGTAATTTTCCTGTATTTAAAAACATAGTATCCAGAGGATTATATATTAAATCCATTACTATATTAAAATTTTGTATTATATCTTCTGAAACTGGTGTTTTACCTACATTAGGATACATTCCAACAGGTGTTGAATTTATAATAATATCTCCTTTAACTTCTTTTAAATCTTCATAGCTTATTACATGAACATTTTCTAAATTAAATTCATTTCTATTTGGATTTCTGCTTACTATATACACACTTTTTATATTATTGTCTAATAAATAATATAATACACCTTTGCAGGCTCCTCCATTTCCTAGAATAACTGCTTTTTTATCTTTCACTTCTATATTATTAATTTTTATCATATATCCAAAACCATAATAATCAGTATTATATCCATACAAAACTTCATTTTCTAATAAAACTGTATTTATTGCCCCTATTCTTTTTGCCTCTTCTGATATAATATCAATATGTTTTATTATATCTTCCTTATACGGTATTGTTACATTTGTTCCTTTTATCTTTAGTAACTTTACTGCCCTTGTAAAGTCTTCAAGATTATTTTTATTAACTTCAAATAATTTATAAGCTCCTTCTTTGTTTATTAATTTCAATATCTCACTGTGAATTAACGGAGATAAACTATGAGAAAGTTTTTCACCCAATAATCCATAAAACTCCATAACTCTGCCCCCTTATTTTATATTTATTTTAAAAATATTATAACATAGTGATTAATTATTTGCTTATAAAAATAGGTAGTGAAACGGATGCTTAAACCTTTTCACTACCTATTTTTATAATTTATTGTAGATATGATTTCTTTACAAATTTAAAATCTTTATCTAATTTAAAACCTTGTCTGTTATAAAATTCAATTTCTTCTTTATGATAATCTTTATTAATAGAAACAATATAATTTACTCTATTATCCTTAGCATTTTTTTCTACTTCTAACATTAACTGATGACCAACTCCAAGTCCTCTATATTTTTCATCAACAATTATATCTTTAATATTTATTGTTTTATTGTTATTACTATCCTCATTAAAATTACTATTAATATATCCTATAACATCATCATTTAATTGAGCAACTATCATTAAAGATTTATTATCCTCTGATATGGATTTTATGTTTGAATAATTAAGCTTAGAATTAAGCTTATAAATATCCTCATAATCCTTTAAATTAACCTCTCTAACATCAAAACCCACCATAAAAAATCCTCCAATCTTTTTGTAAACGTTTGTAATAATAGTAATTTTTAAAGCAAATTTTATATCTGCTTTTCTTATACAAGTTTTATTTTCTGAAAATTCAAAATATTATTTATATTTCAATTATACATCTAAATCTCTTTTATTTCCACTATTTTTTATATTTTATGTTATTAATATTAATAAACAAAAAAAGATTACTGAATATACAGTAATCCACTATATTTATAGAAATGTTAAGATTAACAGCTTCCTTTGTAACTCCCTATAATTTTGAAATATCCACTATTTTTTTCTATAAGTTCTAATGCATTTTTTACCTTGCTGTCTTGTAAACTTCCTTCAAAGTCTACATATAATAAATACTTCCAAGATTCATGTTTATTTGGTCTTGATTCTATTTTAATCATATTTATGTTATTTTCTGCAAAGTATCTTAAAAGACTATAAAGAATCCCTGCTTTATTTTCTAAAGAAAATACTACACTAATTTTATTACATTCAGTGTTATATTCTAACTGCTTTCCTATAATTATAAATTTTGTATAATTATCTTTTTTATCATTTATATTCTCTTTCAATATCTCCAGTCCATAAATTTCAGCTGCTTTCTTGCTAGCTATAGCGGCTTTTCTACTATCTTTTAGATCTGAAATTAATTTTGCACTTATAGCTGTGTTATGATATGGAATAATCTTTATATTTTGATAGTTTTTTAAAAATTTTTTACTTTGTTCAAATCCTTGTGGATGAGAGTATATTTCTTGTATTTCATCTATTTTTGTTCCCTTAATTCCAATTAAATTTTGATCTATTTTAATACATTCCTCACCTATAATATAAAAACCATATTTAACTAAAAGATCATAAATTTCAGCAATTGCCCCTGTGTATGAATTTTCTATAGGTAATATAGCTTTATTTATTTCATTTTTTTCTAGCGCATTAAAAACATCTTCAAAGGTTTCATAATTCCTTGTGTTATTATAACTTTCAAAATATTTTAAAAGAGCTTCTTCACTAAAAGATCCCTTAACCCCTTGATAGCCTACTATTACCCCCTTATTTTCTTTCATGATATTATTACTAGTTGCTGAATCTTCATTAGCTATATTTTTTTGCAAGGATCTACTTAATTCCATAATATTTTCAAAAAATCTTCTTGTAATATCACTGTAATTACTATTATTAAGATTTCTTACATTTTTTTCTATAACTTCTTCTTCTCTTTTTCCATTAAAAATTGGCAAGTTATTTTTTCTTTTATATTTTCCAACCTTAATAGCAATATTCATCCTTTTCTCAAATAATTCTATTAACTCTTTATCTATAGAATCTATTTGTTTTCTATACTCATCTAACTCACTCAATTAATATCTCCCCTTTATCAAATCAAGTATTCCTATAGCCGTTACAGCTTCAATAACAGGTAATGCTCTTTGGACTATACATGGATCGTGTCTTCCTTCAACTCTAAATTTAACATTTTCTTTGTTTTTTATATCTATTGTATTTTGTTCCTTGGCAATAGATGCTGTAGGTTTTATAGCAACTTTAAATAATATTGGCATTCCATTTGTAATACCGCCCAATACTCCACCATTATTATTAGTTTTTGTTTTTACTTTATCTTTATCATAGTAATATTCATCATTACATTCTGAACCAAACATATTAGTCATCTGAAATCCCCTACCAAATTCTATACCTTTTACAGCTGGTACTGAGAATATTAAATGAGCTAATGTAGATTCTACTGAATCAAAAAATGGATTTCCAACTCCAGGATTTATACCAATTACAGCACACTCTATACTACCTCCAACTGAATCCCCGTTATATTTAGCTTGTAATATAGTATGCTTTATATTTTCTTCTAAGGATGTATTTATTAATGGTAACTCCATATTTCTTAAGCTTTCTAATATTTCCTTTGATATATCAATATTATTAAACTCTTTATCAGTTATATTTTTTATGGAAGATATATGTGCTCCTATTAATATCCCCCTTTTTTCCAGTATCTGTTTACATATCGCTCCTGCAAATACTAGAGGAGCCGTTATTCTTCCTGAGAAGTGTCCTCCACCTCTATAATCATTAAAACCATCATACCTAGCATAACCTGTAAAATCTGCATGCCCTGGTCTCATATAATCTTTAGTCTTAGTATAATCCTTAGATCTAGTATCTCCATTTTTTATTATTGCACAAAGAGGAGTTCCAGTAGTTTTCCCCTCAAAATATCCACTTAATATTTCTGGGAAGTCACTTTCCTTCCTTGCAGTTGACATTGAGTTTTTTCCTGGAGCCCTTCTATCCATTTCAAAAAGCACTTTATCCATATCTATTTCAAATCCAGATGGTAATCCATCTATGTTTATTCCTATTGCATTTCCATGAGATTCTCCGAATATAGAAATTTTTATATTACTCCCCCATACCCCACTCATCAATATTTCCTCCTAGCATTTTAAAATCTTCAAAAAATCTTGGATAAGATTTAGCTACACAATCATAATCAACTAATACTATAGGCTCTTTACATATAGTTGATGCTATTGCTAAAGTCATTGCTATTCTATGATCCTTCCAACTCCATACTTCTAAACCACCTTTTAGCTCATCTACTCCCTCAATTATAAGTCCATCTTCTTTTTCTTCTATCTTAGCACCTATTTTATTAAGTTCATTAGTTATAGCTCTTAACCTATCACATTCCTTTATTCTAAGTCTTCCTGCATTAATAATTTCTGTTTTCCCTTTAGATACAGCCGCTACCAATGTTACTACTGGAATTATATCTGGGCATTGTGATGCATCGATAATTGTAGAAGTCAATTCATCTTCTACTCTGCATTTTATACTATCTTTATAAGTATAAAATTTAGCTCCCATCCTTCCTAGTATATCTATTACTTCTTTATCTCCTTGAAGAGAATTTATATTTAAATCCTTAATATCAATATCACAACCTAATGCATTTGCTGCAAAATAGAAAGCTGCTTGTGAGTAGTCTCCTTCTACTCTATAATCTCTTGATACATATTTTTGATTTCCTTTAATTATAAATTCCTTATAGCAGTTATTTTTAATTTCTACTCCAAAGCTTCTCATACAGGATAACGTTAAATCTATATATGATTTTGATTCTATCTCTGTACTAATGGTTATTTTAGAGTCTCCATCTAATAATGGAAGCGTAAATAATAATCCTGTTATAAATTGTGAACTTATATTCCCTGGCAGAGAAAATTCCCCTGGTTTTAATTTTCCTTTTACCATCATATTTAATTGATTTTCAACATGATTATACTTTATTCCCTGCTCCTTAAATATATCAAAATATGTTTCCAAAGGCCTTTTTCCTAAATTTCCTCTTCCTATAAACTTTGTTATGCCTTCAAATAATAAAGAAATTGGTACCATAAATCTTAATGTTGAACCTGATTCATTGCAGTCTATAACTCTAACTAAATTTGTTACAATATCTTCTCTATATATTCCTTTAACAACTACCTTATCTTCGTTCTTATCAATGATAGCCCCTAATTGTCTCATTGCATCTATAGTTGCATTAATATCATCTGAATAATCTATATTTTCGATTGTAGAAACTCCACTTGCAAGAGCTGCACAAATAATAGCTCTATGAGAAATACTCTTTGAAGGAGGAACCATTACATTTCCTTTTAATTTAGACTTTGTTAGTTTTAATACTTTCATAAAACACCACCCTTTGGTTTAATTAACAATTTACAATTATTATTAATCGTTAACTGCAAAATATCTTGCTCGTTGTTTTGTATATAAAGCTTTCTCCTATTTCTTTTAAGAAAATTAAATTTATATTATTTTCTAAGTTTTTCTTATCTAGTTTCATTGTTTCAGTTAGTTCATTAATATCTATTGTTAGTTCATATGGTAGTTGATATTTAATTAGTATATCTTTAATTACCTCTTTTGTACCTATCTTTGTTATCCCTAATTCTTCACTTAATTTAGTTATCTCATACATGCCAATAGCAACAGCTTCTCCATGGGTATATTTAGTATAATTGAAATATTGTTCAATTGCATGGCCTATTGTGTGACCAAAATTTAAAAGCATTCGTTGTCCCATATCTTTTTCATCTTTTTCCACAATTTCTTTTTTAATTTTGCAACAATTGTGAATAATGTATTCTATATTGTGCATAACTTCCTTTTTATTACTATAATTTATAAGATTACCAAAAAACTCTTTATCCCTTATACAACCATATTTAATTACTTCTGCCATTCCATCATTAAATACTCTATCACTTAGAGTGTTTAGAACTTCTGGATCTATAACAACTTTCTTTGGGTGATAAAAACTACCTACTAGATTTTTGCCTTTATCTAGGTCTACTCCAACCTTTCCCCCAACACTACTATCTACTTGTGCTAATAAAGTAGTTGGACATTGTACAAATGCTACTCCCCTCAAATAAGTAGAAGCAACAAATCCTCCTAAATCTCCAATAACTCCTCCACCTAAAGTTATTATTAAATCACTTCTAGTAAACTTGAAATTTAAAAGTTCATCATAAACTAAAGGTAAAGTACTAAAGTTCTTAGTTTCCTCACCAGGTTTAAGTACCAACTTTTTCACATCATATCCACTATTAATTAAATTATTTAATACTAAATTACCATAAAATTTATCGACATTTTTATCAGTTATAATAAAAATCTTTTTACCCTTAAAAAGATTTTTTATCTCATGTACTAATGTATTTATTATTCCCTTTTGTATAACAATATCATAACTACTATGAATTAAATCTATTGATAAATTCATTAAAACACCACCTTGTTTAAAATGGGAAAAGTGAAAAAGTTATGGTAATAATTCAACTAGGCTGAATTAAAAAACTAAACAATAGAAGTCATTATTACTTAATCTTTCATTAATGCTTTAATTCTTCTTTCATCTTTAACTTTTCACTTTTTCACTTTTAACTATCCTATATTTCTCTTCCAACTGCCGCTGCAATTGGTTTTAATTCTTTCATTAACGTTTCATAATCTTCTGGCTTTATTGATTGTGGTCCATCACATAGTGCTTTTTCTGGGTTGTTGTGAACTTCTATTATAAGCCCATCTGCTCCTACTGCAATTGCTGCCTTTGCTAATGGCGCTATCATAAATCTTTTTCCTGTTGCATGGCTTGGATCTACTATGATTGGAAGATGACTTATCTTTTTTATTGCTGGGATTGCACTTAAATCCAAAGTATTCCTTGTATAGGTCTCAAATGTTCTTATTCCTCTTTCACAAAGAATAATATTTTCATTACCGCCAGCCATTATATACTCAGCACTCATTAAAAATTCTTCTATTGTTGCTGATAACCCTCTTTTTAATAGTATTGGTTTATTTGTTTTTCCTAATTCTTTTAGCAAATCAAAATTCTGCATGTTTCTTGCCCCTACCTGAATTACATCCACATCTCTTTGGAATATCTCAACATCATATGGAGACATTATTTCAGTTACTATCGGTAATCCTGTTGTCTCTCTTGCTATTTTTAATAACTCCAATCCATCATATTCCAACCCTTGGAAACTGTATGGTGAGGTCCTAGGTTTAAATGCACCACCTCTTAAGAAATTCGCCCCTAATTTCTTAACTTCCTTTGCTATAAACTTTATTTGTTCTTCGCTTTCTACTGAGCAAGGTCCTGCTATCATAGCTATTTTATTTCCACCTATTTCATTTCCATTAATATTAACTATTGTATTATATGGATGAAACAACCTATTAGCTTTTTTAAATGGTTCTTGAACATACATAACCTTTTCTACATTGTCATTTGCTTCAATTTTTAATGGATCTATCTTACTTGTATCTCCCACAAGCCCTAGAATTATTAATTCTGCTCCTATAACAGGACTAACCTTAACCCCTTCTCTTTCAATTTCTTCAGTAAGTTTTCTTATTTCCTCTTCTTTTGTTCTTGGTTTTAAAATTATTATCATAAAATATGCCCCCTTGTTGTAATTGATAATTTATATTGCTGACTTTTATTATCAGCTTTTTAAGATTTTTATATTAAAAAAAGGGCCTCTAATGAGCCCTCTTAAATAATCAAAATATTTTCATATAAAAATATATAGTTTATATTATAAAACTCATTTGAAAAGAATTATTTATTTTTTTGTAAAACAAATAGCCAGCGCTAAATAAAAAGCCCCAGAATATAAAGTAAAAAAAGCTATTAAATTTTACCGATTTCTTTATAATTCCTTTCATATTTTCCTCCAAATAAACTAAAAATTCTTTACCTAATTATACCAAAGGACATCATTTTGTCAACACTTCTTCTTATTATTTTATTATAATATTGGAGCAATAAGCATTATTAATGCTTCCTTTATTCTCATTACCCTTCCTCTGTTGTTGTATTCATCCATTGTAACAATATTACAATCTCTTATATCATTATAAAAAATCTCTTCTTGCTGCTTTGAAAAATTATCATCAAATATAAAAGCATTTATTTCAAAATTTAGTTGAAAACTTCTTATGTCTAAGTTGGCAGTTCCAATACTGCATGCTTTACCATCTGATACAATTGTTTTTGAATGAATAAAGCCTTTTTGATATCTATATATTTTTACCCCACATTCCATAAGTTCTCCTATGTTTGCACTCAATATCCATTCCATAAAAAAATGATCCGGTTTTCCTGGAACCATTATTCTTACGTCAACGCCTGATAATGCTGCTATTTTTAGTGCTTCTCTAGTAGATTCATCTGGAACTAAATATGGAGTCTGAATATATACATTTTTTTTAGCGTTGTTTATTATTTTTATATATGCATTCCTTATATATTCTTCTTTATGATCTGGGCCTGAAGATACTATCTGCATTCCTACATTTCCTTGAGCTTCTTGTTTATAGAAATACTCATCATATTCTTTAAGTTCTCCTTCTGATGCATAATCCCAATCTAGTATAAATCTCTTATTTAACTCATTTACAGCTTCCCCTTGTATTCTTATATGGGTATCTCTCCAAAAATCAAATTGTTTACCTTTGTTTATGTATTCATCACCAACATTAAATCCACCAACATATCCTATATTTCCATCTATGACCACTATTTTTCTATGATTTCTATAATTTATTCGAAGATTTATGTACGGTAATATTCCTGGAAAAAATAATTGAAACTTTATTCCAAGACCTCTTATATATTTAATATATTTTCCCCTTAGATTTTTTGATCCCATTCCATCTACTAATAACCTTACCTCTACTCCTTCATTAACTTTCTTTTTTAATTCATCTATAATTTTATTACCTAATCCATCTAATCTAAATATATAATATTCAATATGTATGAATTTAGTTGCTAATCTTATATCCCTTATTAAATCATTAAATTTTTCCTCTCCTATTATGTAACTTTTAACACTATTTCCTGTTGTATATAGAGATTTAGAATGATTATAATTCATTTTTATAATATCTATATATTCTTCTGCAATTCTTCTTGCTTTCTTCTCTTCATCAAAACTTTTTAATAACTTATTTGACTTTTCCTCATCTATAAATTTCTTTTCTCTAAATATCTTTTGCCTATTTAAATTTTGACCAAGAATCAAATACAGTATAAATCCAAATCCTGGAAGTACTAACAAAATAATTAACCACGCCCATGTGGTAGTAGGCTCTTTTCTTTCTATAAATATAAGGGAAATTGCTGATACAATATTAATAATATATGCTACTATTAATAAAATATATGTACTCATTTATATCACCCCCATGAACACATTTTAATTTATAATTCAGCAGAAGTTTATTCCTCAATTATTCATTACTCATTTCTATTATCTATTACTCATTATAATTATATCCATTTTCTATAAGTAATCAAAGTTTCTTATAAGAAAATATATATTTTCTTATAAGAAAAGAAGCTGTAATTAGATTAACTTTTCCTTAATCTAATTCAGCTTCTTTTCATAATTTATGAAGGGTTTTAGTTTTGACCAAAATATCT